>NZ_VIGS01000045.1:0-19629 GCF_006704135.1 Micrococcus sp. R8502A1 | reverse complement strand
CGACTACCACCCTCATCCATATACCTTTCTTGTGCATAACTGTTCTCTGTTTTATTCTTTTTCTTGATCGTCACGCTGATTGCCATTACAAAAGCTCCGTCTCGTGGGCTCGGAGATGTTTAAGAGACAGGAAGCGTGGACACCGGGCGCAGACCCGGCAGGGGCTTCTAGGATGGGCGGCATGACTCTGCCCTTCGCCGACTCCGCGCAGTCCACTCTCGGAATCGAGTGGGAGCTCGCGCTCGTCGACGCGGCCACCGGCGACCTGCGCTCCGAGGCCCCGGACCTGCTGCGCGCCCTGCATGTGGCCGAGGGCCTGGCCGACGACGACGTGAACCCGCACATGACCAGCGAGCTCCTGCAGAACACGGTGGAGCTCGTCACGGGCGTGCACGAGCGCGTCGACGCCGCGACGGCGGACCTCGGCCGGATCGCCGCGCGTGTGGCCGACGCCGCGGCTGCGCGGGGCATCTCCCTGTTCTGCCAGGGCACGCACCCGTTCGCGGAAGCGATCGCGCAGCCCTCGACGCCCAGTGAGCGCTACGACCGCATGCTGGATCTCACCCAGTACTGGGGTCGGCAGCTGCTGATCTTCGGCGTGCACGTGCACGTGGGCCTGGACGACGTTTCCAAGGCCATGCCGGTGGTGAACGGCCTGGTCAACCGCGTGCCGCACCTGCTCGCCCTCTCGGCCTCCTCCCCCTTCTGGGCGGGCACGGACACCGGCTACCAGTCCCAGCGCACCCTCCTGTTCCAGCAGCTGCCCACGGCCGGCCTGCCGTTCCAGTTCCAGGAGTGGGAGGACTTCGAGCGCTGCGTGGCCCAGATGGAGCAGGTGGGCATGATCGCGGACGTCACCGAGTGCCGCTGGGACGTGCGGGCCGTGCCCCGCCTGGGCACGGTGGAGATGCGCGCGTGCGACGGCCTGGCCACGCTCGAGGAGATCGCCGCCGTGACCGCCTACACGCAGTGCCTCGTGGATGACCTGTCCGCGAGCCTGGAGCGCGGTGAGACGGTCGAGGTCCTGCCGCCGTGGCACGCGCAGGAGAACAAGTGGCGCGCCGCCCGGTACGGCATGGACGCCACCGTGATCGTGGACGCCCGGGGCACCCAGGTCCCGCTGGCGGAGCACCTGCCGGCGGAGATCGAGCGGCTGACCCCGGTCGCCGAGCGGCTGGGCTGCGCGGCGGAGCTCGCCGGCGTCCAGGCGATGATCGACGACGGCGGCGCCGCGCGTCAGCGTCGCGTGGAGGCACAGGCCCTGGCCGGCCCGCCGGCCGCGGGTGAGGACACGGATGACGCGGTGGCCCCGCTGCGCGCGGTCGTCCTCGACGCGGCAGCACGGACACGGGAGTCCCTGCGGCCGTTCGCCAGCTGACCTGGGGATTCGCCGACGCCGATCCCTTCTGCGGACGTCACCCGTGAGGTAAGCCGTTGCAGCATCGCCTGCGGCCACAGATCCCGGGCATCGGAGGGGGCGCTCACTTCCGCATTCCTTTGAGAGTGCGCCGGACAGTCGATGCGTTGCATGGTGAGGATGCTGACGAGCGTGTCGACCACGAACGTCCCCTCCGTTGCCCGGTGGACCTGACCGCCTGAATTCGCCCGCTCCTGCCCACCGCCAGGCGATCAGGCCGTTTCTTGGTAGACGCCCGGGGCCGAGACCACCGTTGACCTCTACCGGCGCCGGATTCCAAAGCAGGGCATGACCAGCCCGATAGGTTCCTGGCCGACCGCTTGGATGAGGCCTCGACAGGCAGCAAGGGCGGACGAACCCAGGTGCGGGCGTCGGGGCGCGCCCGCTGGATAGCGCCGCAAGCTTCTTGGGGGCTGACCTGACCCGAGTGGCGACTTTCACCGCGCCCTGGACGTCCTGCCTCCCGTCGGCGCCCGACGCGCGGGGCACAAGTCGGACATCTTCTTGTTATCCTCCAAATGTCCTGGGCCGGAGCCATGGTTGCGCTGGACGTGGAAGCGAACTCAACCCAGGCTCGAGATGCCTTGCCACAAGCTTCAGGAGCAACACATTCATGTATGTCATCCACGCGCCCGGCCGCGCACGGCTGTTGCTCTACGCCGCGAGCGATTCCCTCATCTGGGTTTCGGCCGTCCTGGCAGTCGGCCTTCTGCGCTCGGAAGGGCCCTTCCAAAACACCCTATTGGTCGGCCTCCTGGCAACAGGCGGAGGAGCGGCCCTCCTCCAGTGGCTGTTCGGGACACTGACGGGCGTCTACCGGGGCCGATATCCCGTCGGCACCTTCGCGGAGGCGAAAGCGCTGGCACTCACGATGCTCCTCGTGGGCGTCGTCCTCGCTCCTGCCGGCCTGTTCCTCGACGGCGCCGGAGGCGTGCCCCGCAGCGTGGGGTTCCTCGCACCTGCGGTCGCCTTCAGCCTGGCAGTCGGGCTTCGATTCATCCTCCGCACTGCTGCTGAGGAGGATGCCCGTAGTGGACAGGGCCATACCCCGGTGCTGATCTATGGCGCGGGAGTCCTGGGAGCGTCCATGGCGCATCGCATGTTCACGGACCCGACGTCCGCCTACCACCCGGTCGGCTTCATCGACGACGACGCACGGAAGCAGGGGCTGCGAGTCCACGACCTGAAGGTCCTCGGTGACTTCGGCGACCTTCCCCACGTGGCAAGGCAGACGGGGGCGACGGCCTTGCTCATCTGCATGAACGCGGCAGACTCGGCGCAGATCCGGACGATCACGGACACGGCAGAAAGCCTGGGTCTGGAGACGCTCTCCTTGCCGCCGCTCAATGACATGCTTCGAGGCACCGCCCAGGTCCGTGACATCAGGGCCGTGTCCATAGAAGACATCCTCGGGCGACACCCAGTTGAACTAGACACCGAGATCATCTCTGGGACGATCCATGGCAAGCGGGTGCTCGTCACCGGCGCGGGGGGTTCCATCGGATCGGAGCTGTGCCGCCAGCTTGCACGCTTCGGGCCCAGTGAGCTTCTGATGCTGGACCGAGATGAGACAGGCCTGCAGGAGACCCAGATCTCCCTCACTGGTCATGGGCTCCTGGACACGCCCAACCTCATCCTGGCGGACATACGCGATGCGGCAGGCATGCGCGAGCTCATGCTGGATCGTCGTCCGGACGTGGTGTTCCACGCCGCGGCCCTCAAGCACCTGCCCCTGCTCGAGCGCTACCCCCGGGAGGGGTGGAAGACGAATGTCCTCGGCACGCTCAATGTCCTGGAGGCCGCGATGGCTGCGGACGTCCCGACGTTCGTGAACATCTCCACAGACAAAGCCGCAGACCCCACGAGCTTCCTGGGGAAGTCCAAACGCGTGGCCGAGCAGCTGACTGCGTGGGCGGCGGGGACAGCCGGGGACCGCCGGTACATGTCGGTCCGCTTCGGCAACGTCATCGGCAGCCGAGGGTCGATGCTGCCGACGTTCCAGGCCATGATCGAACGGGGCGGGCCCGTGACGGTCACCGATCCCGAAGTGACACGCTTCTTCATGACCATCCCCGAGGCCTGCCAGCTCGTCCTCCAGGCAGGGGCCGTCGGCGGGCGCGGTGAGGTCATGATTCTGGACATGGGCGAGCCCGTGAAGATCCTCGACATCGCCCGACGCATGATCGCGATGTCCGGTCGCGAGATCGACATCGTGTTCACCGGTCTTCGCGAGGGCGAGAAACTGCACGAGGACCTGATCGGAATCGACGAAGCCGGCGGGACACCCATCCACCCCAAGATCTTCCACGCACCGGTCACGCCCGTCTCCCCCGACCGTCTCGACGTCGAGGCGTGGCTGCAAGGGATGCCGTCGGAGCACCGCGTCGAAAAGAAACAACATCCCCACACCCCATTCGGACTCGACACGGGCCGCCCGGCCCAGATCAAACTGGAGGAGCTATCGTGAGCCGTCCCGTTCCCTTCTCTCCTCCGGACATCAGCGATGCCGACATCGAAGCCGTGGTGGAGGTGCTCCGCTCCGGGTGGATCACCACGGGGCCCCAGTGTGCCGCGTTCGAGGAGGAGCTCTCCGCCTTCTGTGGCACGGCGCGCACGGTGGTGCTGAGTTCGGCAACCGCGGCACTGGAACTGACACTTCGTGCTCTGGGCGTGGGCCCGGGGGACGAGGTCATCACATCGGCCTACACCTATACGGCGTCCGCCTCCGTCATCGACCATGTCGGTGCTCGCATCGTGCTCGTGGACACCCTGGACGGGTCCTACACGATGGACGCGGAGGCGGTCGCCTCCGCGATGACCCCGCGCACCAAGGCGGTGATCGCCGTCGACCTCGCCGGCGTCATGTACGACCACGGCCTTCTCCGAGACATCGCCGGGCAGAAGGCCGGTGAGTTCCGGCCGTCGTCACCGTTGCAGGAGGAGCTCGGACGCGTCGCGGTCATCGCCGACGCCGCCCACTCGGTAGGTGCCACCTCCGCGGATGGTCGGTCGGGCACCGTCGCGGACTTCACGTGTTTCTCCTTCCATGCCGTCAAGAACCTCACCACAGCTGAAGGCGGCGCGGTGACCTGGCGCCCGGACCTGCCTGTGGAGCATGAGGCTCTCTACCGACGCATCCGTCGCAACGCTCTGCATGGTCAGACGAAGGACGCCCTGGCCAAGACGACGCCTGGTGCGTGGGAGTACGACATCGCAGAGACCGGCTACAAGGCCAACATGACCGACATTCAGGCCGCCCTCGGCCGGCGCCAGCTGGCTCGGTATCCGGAGATGATGGACCGGCGTCACGAAGTGGCACGGATCTACGGCGAGGTGCTCCAGGATGTGGCCCAGCCCCCGGTGCTGAGCGGGGAGGGGTGGCGCAGCTCGGCGCATCTCTACATGCTGCGGGTTCCGTCGGCTTCAGAGGAGCAGCGCAACAGGATGATCTCCGACCTGGCGTCCCAGGGCATCAGCACAAACGTGCACTACAAGCCGTTGCCTCTCTTCACCGCCTACCGGAACCTCGGCTTTCGCATCGAGGACTTCCCCCGCGCGCTCGACGCCTTCCAGAAGGAGATCACTCTCCCCCTCTACTCCACCCTCGCTGACGAGGACGCATCGCGGGTGGCTGAGAGCGCCTCCGCGTGGCTGCGCAAGGAGGGCTTGGCATGACGCAGATCGGCATCCTCGGCGCAGCGGCCGTCCAAGACGACGGGGTGCGCGCGGCCCAGGCACTCGGATGGACCGTCCATGTGCTCGCCGCCCGGCCCGACGGTCCCGCAGCCGAGAGCGCAGACGTCTTCGTTCCCATCGACTTCAGCGACCGGGACGCCGTCGTGCGATACGCGCAGGCTCATGCCCTCGACGCCGTGTACTCCATCGGCTCCGATTCCGCCATCCCTGTCTCCGCCTATGTGAGCGAGAGGCTTGGCCTTCCGCATTTCGTGTCCTCGGCTGTCGCGGAGGTCTGCAACCGAAAGCCGGAGATGCGCCGAGCCCTCGTCGGCATCCAGGGCAACGTCCCGGCACAGGAGGTGAGCACTGACGACGACGCCGTCTGGACGGGACGCTGGCCGGTCATCGTCAAGCCCGCTGATGCCCAGGGACAGCGCGGGGTGAGCCGCGTCGACGCCCAGGAGTCGGTCAGGGCCGCTGTCAGCGAGGCCCTCCTGCACTCCCGGAGCGGGTCGGCGATCATCGAAGAGTTCATCGAAGGCCCGGAGGTGTCCGTGAACGGGTACCTGGTCGACGGGCGGCTGGTGTTCCTGGCAGTGTCGGATCGGGAGACGTGGCCGGAGTTCGTGGGATTGATCGCCTCCCATGTGGCACCCGGCGACGCGGCTGACGACGACGTCCGGTCCGCCATTCACAAGGTCGTCGAGGCGGCCGCCCAGCGGCTGGGCATCACCGACGGCCCGCTCTACGCTCAGATGATGGTCCGCGACGGACAGCCCTACATCATCGAGATCACTCCACGACTCGACGGCTGCCACATGTGGAAGGTCCTACGGGAAGCCACGGGGGTGGATCTCATGGACTGGACGCTCCGACACCTCGTGGACGGCAGCGCGCCACATCGCACCGAGCGCCTCATCAATCCCTCGATGGCTCCGGTACGGCTCGAATTCCACTGTCAGCCACCTCAGACCGTCTACCGTTCGGCTGACCACGCCACTCCCGCGGACGCCACGGAGCGCTACGACTACTACCAGGATGGGGCCACGGTCCGGGCGGTGAACGGCCGATTCGAAAAGGTCGGATACGTCATCCGTCGCGATCAAGGTCGGACGGCATGAGAGTGGCAGTGACGGGAGCCACCGGCGTCCTCGGACGTCACTTCCTGGCCCAGGTGCGCCGCGCGGATGAGTGCCCGGAGGTCCAGGGCGTCGTCGCGCTCTCCCGCGCCGAGGCGCCGCACGACGCGGGGGTGGCGACCGTGCGGACTGACTACTCGGTTGAACATCTCAGCGAGGTGTTCGAGGGATGCGACGCCGTGGTCCATCTGGCCGCCTCCCGCTCCGCCTCAGCCGACCTCGAGGCACATCTGCCTTCGCTGCAGGTCGCCGACGCCGTCTTCACAGCAGCGGCCGGGCGCGTCGGGCAGGTTGTGTACGCCTCGTCGATCTCCGTGTACGGCACCGGTGAGCCGAGGCCGTGGACCGAGGACACCGTCCCAGCGGCCCAGTTGCCGTACGGCGTCCTCAAGTTCGCCGCCGAACGCCTCGGCGCCGGCCGCCTTCGAGCCTCCGGAACCGCCATGACCTCCCTGCGGCTCGGCCACCTCTATGGAGCGGGGGAAATCAATGCGTATCTGGTCAACCCCTTCATGCGGCAAGCCGCCGAGGGAGAAGACCTCCACCTGCATGCGCCCGCCCGCGCGCGCCGGGACTTCACCTACGCGGGGGACGCGGCTCACGGGATTCTGGATGCACTGCGGGCCGGCGTCACGGGGGTCTTCAACATCGGTTCCGGCGCCCCGGCCACGAACGCTGAGATCGCCCAGGCGGTCGTAGCTGGGTTCGACTCCCCTTCACGTATCGTCATCGACGATCCGTCGGCCTCCGAGGGCATCGCAGAGACCGGCATGGACCTCACGGCCAGTGCTCGAGTCCTGGGGTATCGACCTCGACACACCCATGTCGAGGCCTTCCAGGAGATTGCAGCGATGCTCAACCACACCCGAACCCGACACGCTTGAGGATTCGCCATGTCCTTCTATCTTCACCGCGGCAAACGACTCGCCGACGTCGTCGGCGCGCTAGCCCTCGCCCCCGCCGCAGCCGCCGTCTGTGCCGTGGCCGCCGTCGCCATCAAATTGGACGACGGGGGGCCGGTCCTGTACTCCAGCCAACGCCTGGGCAAGGACATGAAGCCGTTCACCCTCCACAAGCTGCGGTCCATGGCTGTGGACGCCCCTGACCTCCGCAATGCGGACGGCAGCACGTACAGCTCTTCGGACGACCCGCGGGTGACGCGGGTCGGGCGAATCCTTCGGCGGACGAGCATCGACGAGCTGCCGCAGTTGATCAACGTGCTCAAGGGCGAGATGAGCATCATCGGCCCGCGGCCCAGCCCGCTGGGTCACGAACACACGTACACGGAGTCCTTCAAGCGCAAGTTCGAGGTCCTGCCCGGGATCACGGGGTACTCCCAAGCGCTGAATCGCAACAGCGACACCTTGCCCGAGCGCGAGCGGACGGACACGTACTACGTCGACAATGTCAGCCTACGGCTCGACCTCGAGGTGTTGTTGCGAACACTGGTGACGGTGTCCACGTCTCGGAACCTCAATCGGGCCTAAAGAAGGGAGTCGTCCGGATGAGCCATCTCGTGGTGTTCACCAATCGTTACCCCTTCCGTCCAGGCGAGGAGTATCTGCATACGGAGATCCCGTATCTGGCACAGGAGTTCGACGACGTCACTCTTGTTCCGCTCATGCCCGGATCTTCGGCCGAGCACGGTCGGACTCTGCCTCGCAACACCAAGGTCGTACAAGCGGATCCTCGCCAAGGCCACATCGAAAGACTCCGGCACACCCTCCGTGGGCCGCAGACCCGTGGCTACGCTGCAGGAGCGAGTCGCGGGCTCATCTCGCGGCTGTACGAGCGATACTTCTGGGCACGGTCCGAGTCGCTTGCGGAATTGGTCGGCCCCCCGCTCGCCCGGCGATTGGAAGAAGTCGGCCCGCCGGACGTGATTTACGCCTACTGGTTCTACGTCACAACCTCAGTTCCTGCACTGTTGCGCAGGTCGATGCCGGAGATGGCGGGGCGCCCCCTGGTGGCCCGTGGGCACGGATATGACGTGAACGAAGCAGCCTCGCCGGTGAAATATCTGCCGGGACGAGCCCGTTTGCTCGAAGAGGTCGATCGCCTGCATCCCACTGCGGAGACGATAACCCGGCGCCTACGCGGACAGTGGCCGGATCAGGCTCACAAGATCACCACGCGCAGACTAGGGGTGAGGCTGGCAGGCCCGGTTGCACGGCCTCGGGCCGAGACCCTCAGAATCCTCTCCTGCTCGTCTTTGAGCCCCATCAAACGCGTTCCGCTGATGGCAGATGCCGTCGCGGCCCTGGTTGATCAAGGCCACGACGTCCGCTGGACCCACCTCGGCACAGGATCGCCCCAACAGGTGGGCGAACTCAACAGGCGGATTTCAAAGCTGGGAATTCAGAATGTCGTGAAGCTTCCCGGACACGTGTCCAATGATGAGGTGTACCGAATATTGACGTCCGGTCGGCATCATGTGTCCCTGAATACCTCTTCCTCTAAAAGCGTCTCATTCTCCATGTCCGAGGCGCTCGGGGCAGGGTTGCCCGTCGTCGGGGCGGACGTGGTGGGCACCCACGAGGTGCTTCATGACGGTCGAAACGGGGTACTTCTCCCGCCTAACCCCTCTGCATCTCAGGTGGCGGCCGCACTGCTGGCGGTGTGGCGCCAGCCCGAGGACACATACCGGGCGTGGCAGCGCCACGCAGTCCAGGTCTGCGCTGAGCTGTTCGATCCGGATCGTCTCTACCGGGCCTTCGCCGCGGACCTTGCGCACATCGGACGGGTGTCATGACCAGAGTTGCGCCGAAAGTGGATCACCCCGGGGTCGGTGCGGCAGTGCGTACCCAGCCGTCACCTCGGGTCCCCCCGCACCTACTGGACAACACGGCCGTGGCCTTTTGCCTCGTGGCCAGTGCCGGTCTCACCGCATATGCGCTCGCCGTCTCGAGCCCCACGGCAGCCCTCTGGTCTACCCTGATCGTCTTCGGGGCTTTGCTGTTTTGGTCCGTTCGCCACCCTGGGCGGGGCACTCCACTCCTGTTCTACCTACTCGCGGCTTTCACTTTTCTGGTCGGCAGGATCGCCGTTACCGGCATCCTAGGCTTTCAGGCCACGAGCCAGCAGCCATGGGGCTTGCACGTCTCAGATCCTGACGCCGTGACCGAGGTGCTCGTCATGGTGCAGGTGTTTCTGGTGTGCGTCTTCGTTCCGGTCGCCTACCACAGTGGCCGTTCCGCACGTCGGATGCACGCCGCCGGCACCCCCGCGATCCGGGCCGACAAGATCGGGGCCGTGGTCGGTCTTGGCGCCATGGCTGTGGGAAGTCCGCTCTTCCTGGAGAACCGGCTGAGCGTGGTCGGGGCGGTCTCCTCCTCGAGCTACTCGGATTTCTACCTGAGCCAGAGCGAGCTGGTATCACCGACGGGGCGTCTCGGCGACGCCCTTCTTCTCGTGGGCTTCGCGTTTCTGCTGGCGTCATGGCCGACGTGGCGCATGTTTCTGGTCGGCAGCCTCATCATCGTGACCTGCCATGGGGTGGACCTGGTCATGGGGCGTCGCGCCGACTTCGTACTGACGGCGCTGCTCGTCGCCTTCTACGCGGTGTTCCGCGCCGGCCAGCGGGTGGTCCACCGCGGTGTCCGCGTAGGCTGGCCCAGCCGCCGCACCCTGGCTCTGCTGAGCCTGCTGGCGATCCCGTTCATCACGCTCCTCGACGCCGTGGGAAACAGCCGTAACCAGGTGGGCGCCGCGAGTGCTCAAGAGCACACCAATCCGCTCCTGCAGTTCTTCTTCGACCAGGGGGTGACCGCCAATATCCTCGGGTTCGTCCAAGCAGACATGCTGGACATACCGGAGGACCGGATCTATTCAGTCGGGCCCTTGGTTGAGTTCGTGCAGACCCGCCTGGTTCCCGGCTTCGACGACTCCCTCTACGCCTCCCAGACAGCTGCTCGTGCGCTGGAGGGGCACCAGTTCGCCGACCTGGTCTCCTACCAGTTCATGCCCACCGCGTATCTCCAAGGCAGCGGTTACGGTTCCTCCGCTGTCGCCGAGCTCTTCGTGGACTTCGGCTGGCCGGGGATCATCATCGGCGGGGCCATCATCGGGCTGCTGCTCGTTTGCAGCGCTCGCGTGCTCGACTTCAGCGTTCCGGTGTCTGCCTTCTTCCTGCTGGTGTTCCGTGATCTGCTCTACACCCCACGGGCGCCATTCCTGCACTGGCTCGTGGGATCGCTCAACGTGTTCAACATCGCGGCGCTCGTCCTCGTGTTCTGCACGTGGCGAGTGGCGAGTGGCCTTGCGCGTGGACGCCGCCTCACCGTGGGCTCCGCGGCGTGAACGCGTCCGCGACCTCTGCCCCGACCCGGTCTCGATCAAGCCTGTTCTCCGGCGTCCCCTGGGTCCTCCTGGGGACTGCGGTCTACATGCTCTCGATGGCCGGGCTCACGTTCTTCCTGCCGCGGTTCGTTTCACCCGAGGAGTTCGGCTTGTGGCAGGTCTACCAGTTCTACGCGCTGTACCTGGGCTACCTCACCTTCGGCTATTCCGACGGCGTGCTCCTGCGGCTTGCTGGTCTTCCACGCGCTGACTTTCCCTCCCGTGAGCTCAGCGTCGGACTCGCGTCCCTGGTCGTGACTGAGCTCCTGTTCTTCGGTTCAGTGGTGCTTGTCCTCGGCCTGGGCACATCATTCTTGGACGACGGCATCCTCCTCCTGGCCATCGTGGGTGTCCTGTTCTATATCCCCCGAGTGCTCATCACCTTCCTGCATCAAGCCGCCGGCGATGCCCGGATGGTCGCCTGCACCACGCTCATCGAACGTCTCGTGCTCCTTATCGGGTTCGTTGTGTTCGTCATGGCGCCAGACCTGGGCCTGCCGTTCCTGCTGGCGGCAGACGTGGCGGGCAAGGTGGCAGGCTTCGGGTTCGCGCTGTGGTCCATGCGGGATGTCCTGCTGGGCCGCCCCCTGCTAACGACCGCAGCATTACGGCAGTTCGTGCAGGACTGCCGGGACGGTGCATTCGTAGTCCTCAGCAACGCGAGCACCATCGCCTTGAACGGCGCGACCCGCGCCGTCATCGGTGGACTGTTCGGAACCGTCGTGTTCGGGCAGCTGTCGCTCGCCCTGCAGGTCTCGACAGTGCTGCTCGTCATCATCAATGCGGTGGCGGTGGCCGTGTTCCCCAACGTCAAACGGTTGGGCGCCGAGGAGCTCGCCAACGCCTATCGGACGCTGCGCGTCACCCTCGTGGGACCAGCCGCTTTGTCGCTGGTCGCCTGCTGGCCGCTCGCGTGGATTCTCGGGCAGTGGATTCCGGACTACGCGTTGGCGATCGACTTGATGGTGTTCCTCTTCCCGGTCGGCTACTTCGAGATCAAGTCCCGTGGCGTCCTCGCGGTTCTCCTGAAGTCCCTCCGGCGGGAGCGCACGATGTTCTGGATCAACCTTGTCGCCGCTCTTTTGGGTGCCGGATCCGTGTACGCCATGTCCGTGCTCACCGGTGATGTCGCCGCGGCCCTCGCCCCGTTCGTGCTGATCATCGCCTTGCGCACCCTCGTCCTGGAGCACGTGGTCTCGTCCTCACTGAGCACGTCCACGGTACTGCGGTCGGGTCTGGACCTGGGACTCATGCTGCTCCACTACACTCTCTACACGTTCCAAGAGTCGCCGGCAGGGGCCGTGCTCGCAGCGCTCACTGCCCTGAGCAACGTGGGCTACGCCTGGCTGCTGATCCATGAACTGCGCGGGCTGCGGCAGCCCGGCCCCGCGGCTCCAACAGCCACCGGGAGGACGGCATCGTGAAAACTCGGCCACGCCGAACCCCACCCCGACCACCCGTTGCGGCCAACGAGCAAGGAGAATTGCTGTGCATCAGCGACTGATCCTCCTGACCAATTACTTTCCCTTCGCCAAGGGCGAGGAGTACCTCGAATCCGAGATCCCACACCTTGCGTCTCGCTTCGCTGACATCGTGGTCGTCCCCCTGATGACGATGCCCGGGATGCACCAGACCCGTTCGGTACCCCCGGGGGTTCGGGTCGTGGATCCGCAGGCGGGTCTGGGGCTTCCGGGACGACTCACCTCGCTCGCCCGGCAGAGCGTGCGCCGGAACCGGGGATGGGATGCCCTGCCCCGCGGTCGAGCTGGAGTCCTCCGACACCCTGTCCATACCGCGTTCGACGTCTACTTCGAGTCCCGGGCAGCCGCCGTGCTCGAGCGCGTCCTCGCCATCGAGAACCGAATCCGACCGACGTACGGGCAGGACGTCACGATCTACAGCTACTGGTTCTACCTGACTGCGCGGGTCGGGGCCGCTCTGAAGCAGCGGTGGGCTCCTGAACACGCTGTCACCCTGGTGTCACGGGGGCACGGGTACGACGTCAACCTCGCCGCCTCAGCGGTCCACTACCTCCCCGTGCGTGAGTTCCTCCTTGACCAGGTAGATCGTCTCCACCCCGTCTCCGACGCCATAACGAACTATCTCCAGCGAACCTACCCGAGGTACGCGCACAAGGTGTCCACCCGCAGGCTTGGCAGCCTCGCGCACGAGACGCCTCTCATGGCTTCACGTGGTGCGTTGCGCCTGGTGTCCGTCTCCACCATCCGTCCACTCAAACGCATCGAACTGATCGCCGATGCCGTGGAGCAAATCCGAGTGAAATATCCCACACTCTCGTGGACTCACATCGGCACCGGGGAGAGTCGCTATGCGGATGAGGTTCGCGCGTCGATCAAGCAGCGCTTCCCCGAGGGCGTCGTCGAACTCCCCGGCCACCTGGACAACAGCGCGGTGCACGAGTGGTACCAGAGGAACCCTGCCACCGTCTTCCTCAACGTATCGACCAGTGAAGGCGTACCCGTCTCCATCATGGAGGCGATGTCCTACGGACTGCCTGTCATCGCAACCGATGTCGGTGGAACCTCTGAGCTGTTCTCGCGCGACATGTTCCCTGGCCTCCTGAAGGCCGATGCAGACGGCCAGGACGTGGCAGAACGCGTCGACGCTCTGCTCACCCAGCCCGAGAGCACGTACACAGTCCAGGCCCTCGCAGCGCGAGAAGCCTGGCGTTCCATGTGGAATTCTCAGAGGAATTTCCAGGACTTCGCCCGGGAACTCGTCGCCATCTGATCGTCCTGCCAGGAAATCGCCCCGACCCGCGGGCCGAGATTGACGTGCGAACTTACGCAAATGCGCGCCTCCGCCGGGGATTTCATGACACCATGCTCAAAACGCCCAGACGCTTACGCCACCGCTGGGAGAAAGACCGCACACCATGACACAGCACAGCCCAACAGCGCCGAGCGCAGACGACTCCCACATCGCTGAGAGCGGGATCTCACTACGGGATGTCCTCGATATTCTTCTCCGCCGTTGGCTGCCGATTGTTCTGTTGGCTGTGGCAGGGGTCGCTGTCGCCGCCCTGGCGACCAGCCTCCAACCCCGCCTCTACACGGCGACAGCCACCGCCGTGGTGAACCCTGCGGTCACGGACAACCCGGCGGCCGCCCTGAGTCAGGACACCCTCGCGAAGTCGCGCGCCGTGCAGTTCAACGAGCTGGCCCAGTCATCGATCGTGGCCGACCGTGCGACCACCATGGTGGGGTTTCCGCTGTCTTCGTCTGACGCCCTGCGCGCAGTCACCACGAAGGTGCCCACTCAGACGTCCATGATCGAGGTCCACGCCACACTCGATGATCCCGACCGGGCAGCCACCCTGGCCACCAGCTGGGTCGACGCCCTGATCCAGGAGTCTGAGGAGCTGCCCCAGGGCGGCGGCGGCCGGCCACAGGTCCAGATCGACAGCATGCTCCCGGCGACAAGGCCCACCGACCCGTCCTCCCCCGACTTGCTGTTCAATGTGGCGGTCGGCGGCGTGCTGGGACTCGGGCTTGGCCTCGCCATCGCAGCGCTGATGGAGCTGCTGGACCGCCGCATCCGCAGCACGGAGGATCTTCAGCGCGCCGGGGTGACGCCCATCGGTGCCATCCCCAAGGCCTCCGGCCTCGCGAACGGACAGCGCGTCCTGGCCAAGGCCGGCAGGCAGGACGCCGACCACTTCCGGGCCCGGGAGGCGTTCAACGAGCTGCGGATCAACCTGCAATACATGAACCCGGACGACCCGCCCCGCATCATCACCGTCACCTCCACCAGCCCTGCTGACGGCAAGAGCACGGTGGCCGCGAACCTCGCCATCGCCCTGGTCCGCGCAGGCGTACCGGCCGTCTTGGTGGACGCCGACCTGCGCCGGCCCACGGTGGCTACGACTTTCGGCCTGCCCGCGGGCGCCGGCCTGAGCGATGTGGTGGTGGGGCGGGCCAGCTTCGTGGACGTGCTCCATGAGTCCGCGGACCCGCAGGGCCTCGTGATCCTGCCTGCCGGTCAGCTCCCCCCGAACCCCACCGAGCTGCTCACCTCGGCCCGGTTCAAGGAGGCCATCGAGGCGCTCGCCGAGACGCACATGGTGATCGTGGACGCTCCCCCGCTGCTCGCCGTCCCGGACGCGTCCGTGGTGGCCACCCGGTTGGACGGGGCACTACTCGTCCTGGACGCCGAGTCCACCACGCGTGATGAGCTGCGCCACGCCGTGCAGGCGCTCCAACGTGTCCACGCCCCGATCCTGGGCGCCGTGCTCAACCGCGTGGACTCCAAGGACCGATCTGGCCGGTACGCCTACTACCGCTCGGACTACACCTCCCCCGCATCCACCCCCTGACCTGGGCCGAGGCGCGCGACCTGCGCGGGCGAGGGGTACTCGCCCGGGTGGCGGGCCCGTAGTGTCTCCATCATGCGAGCACTCACATGGCAGGGAAAGCGCAACGTCGCCGTCGAGGACGTCCCGGATCCGCGGATCCAGGAGCCGGCGGACGCGATCATCGAGGTCACCTCGACCGGCATCTGCGGGTCGGACCTGCATCTGTACGAGGTCCTGGGGCCGTTCATGGACGCGGGGGACGTGATCGGCCACGAGCCGATGGGCATCGTCCGCGAGGTCGGGTCCGAGGTCACCCACATCCGGCCCGGTGACCGGGTGGTCGTGCCCTTCACCATCTCCTGCGGGCGGTGCTGGATGTGTCAGCGCGGGCTGCAGTCCCAGTGCGAGACCACCCAGGTGCGGGAGCAGGGCTCCGGCGCCGCACTCTTCGGCTACTCCCGGCTCTACGGCTCCGTCCCCGGCGGGCAGGCCGAGCTGCTGCGCGTGCCCCACGCGGACTACGGCCCCGTGAAGGTGCCGCACACCGGCCCGGATGAGCAGTGGCTGTTCCTCTCGGACGTCGTCCCCACCGCCTGGCAGGGGGTCCAGTACGCGAACGTCCCCGACGGCGGCACGCTCGCGGTGCTCGGCCTCGGCCCCATCGGCCAGCTGGCGGCGCGCATCGGCGTGCACCTGGGGTACCGGGTGATCGGCGTCGACCCGGTCCCCGAGCGCCGCGCGATGGCGGCCCGGCACGGCATCGAGGTCCTGGACGCCGACGGCGGCGAGGCCGAGGTGCTCCGCGAGCGCACCGGCGGCCGCGGCCCCGACGCGGTCCTGGACGCGGTCGGCATGGAGGCGCACGCCTCCCCGGCGGGGCATGCGGCCCACACCGCCGTGGGCCTGCTGCCCGACGCGCTCGGCCGGGCGGCCATGAAGACCGCAGGCGTCGACCGCCTGAGCGCCCTCCACACCGCGATCGACGCCGTCCGGCGCGGCGGCACGGTGTCGCTCTCCGGGGTCTACGGCGGCATGAAGGACCCGATGCCGATGCTCACCCTGTTCGACAAGCAGGTCACCCTGACGATGGGCCAGTGCAACGTCCGTCGCTGGGTGGACGACCTGCTGCCCCTGCTCGACGACCCGTCCGACCCCCTCGGCGTGCTCGACCTGACCACGCACACCGCCCCGCTCGAGGACGCGCCCGCCCTCTATGAGACGTTCCAGAAGAAGGAGGACGGCTGCGTCAAGGTGGTACTGAAGCCGTGAGGATCGTCGTCCTGGGCGCGACGGGCAACGTCGGCACCGCTGTCCTGCACCGCCTCCAGGCCGCGGACGAGGTGAGCTCGATCGTGGGCGTGAGCCGGCGCGGCCCGGACCGGGCCGGAGCGCCCTACGACGGCGTCGAGTGGCACCGCCTGGACGTCGCGGAGCCCACGGCGGCGGGGCGGCTGCGCGAGATCGTGGCCGGCGCCGACGCCGTCGTCGACCTGGTGTGGGTGATCCGCCCCAACCGCGACCGCGACCACCTGCGGGCCGTCAACGTGGCCGGTAACGAGCGGGTGTTCCGGGCCGTGGCCGAGGCGGGCGTTCCCCACCTGGTCTACGCATCCTCGGTGGGCGCGTACGGGCCCGGGCCGAAGGGCCGCGCCGTGGCCGAGTCCCACCCCACCACCGGGGTCCCGACCTCGCACTACGCCGCACAGAAGGCCGAGGTCGAGTCGATCCTCGACCGTGTGCAGGCCGAGCACCCCGAGCTGCTGGTGACCCGGCTGCGCCCCGGGCTGATCTTCCAGTCCGCCGCCGGGCCCGAGATCAAGGACTACTTCCTGGGCGACCTCGTCCCCGCCCGGCTGGTCGCCCGCCTGCGCACTCCGGTGCTTCCGTTCCCGCGGGGCCTGCGATTCCAGGCGCTCACGGCCCAGGACGTGGCGGACGCGTACTGGCGCGTGATCGTCCACCGGGCAGGCGGCGCCTTCAATGTGGCCGCCGACCCCGTGCTGGACGGGCACACCCTGGGCACCGTCCTCGGGGCGCGCCGCATCCTGGAGCTGCCCGTGGGCCTGTTCCGAGCGGCCGCGGCGCTGACCTACCGGGCACGGCTGCAGCCCACCGACCCGGGGTGGGTGGACATGGCGGCGGCGGTGCCCATCATGGACACCACGGCCCTGCGCGCCGCGACCGGCTGGTCCGAGACCACCGACGCCCGGGAGGCGGTCCGCCTCGTGCTCGACCATCTCGACGGCGCCGAAGGCCTCGGCAACGCCGGGCACCGCTCGCACTCGCCCACGGAATGAGGACGAGGACCCTCACCCGCCGGGCCGCCCTGACGGGCCTGCTCGGGAGCGCCGCCCTCGGGTTCACCGCCTGCACCTCCTCCGGCTATCCCGCCGACCCGGACGGCACCCTGGACCGCGTCACGGGCGGGGTGCTGCGCGTCGGCGTCGTGCACCACCCGCCTCACGTGGACGTCTCGGGCGCCGAGCCCGTCGGCCCCGAGCCCGACCTGATCCGCGGCTTCGCGGCGGCGCACGACGCACGCGTCGAGTGGACCGTGGCCGGGGAGGAGGCGCTCATGACCGCACTGGAGAAGGGCGACGTGGACCTGGTGGCCGGCGGCCTGACCTCGGCGTCCCCGTGGACGTCGCACGCGAGCATCACCCGCGACTACGCCGAGGCGCAGGGTCCGGACGGCGAGCCGGTGAAGCTCGTGATGGCCGTGCCCCTGGGTGAGAATCAGATGCTCACGGCCCTCGAGGCGTACTTCGACCAGCGCGCAGCGGAGGCTGCCCGATGACGCGGCAGGACACCCGCGAGAGGGGGCCGAGCGGGCGCCGGTTCGGCGCCACGGAGCTGCCCCCGGAGATCGAGCGCGTGGTCCAGCAGGCCAAGCGGCTCGAATGGGCGACGCTGGGGGTGATCGTGGTCACGATCGTCCTCGTGGCGGTCGTGATGGGCTCCTCGCAGGCCATGCGGGCCGCGTGGATCGAGGACCTGCTCTCCCTGATCCCGCCGATCGCGTTCCTCGTCGCCCTGCGCGTGGCCCGCATGGCCCCGACGCGGGCCCGGCCCTACGGCTCTCACCGGTCCGTCGGGGTGGGGCACCTCGTGGCCGCCGTCGCCCTGTCCGTGATGGGCGTGGTCCTCGTCGGCGACTCCCTCCTGGGCCTGGTGACGGCGGAGCACCCGCCCATCGGCACGTTCCACCTGTTCGGGCACACCGTGTGGCAGGGCTGGTTCATGATGGCCGTGATGGCCCTGTCCGTGCCGGGGCCCATGATCCTCGGCCACAAGAAGCTCAGGCTGGCCGAGCAGCTCCACGACCGCGTGCTGTACGCGGACGCGGACATGAACAAGGCGGACTGGCAGACGGGCGTGGCGACCATCGTCGGCGTGGCCGGCATCGGCCTGGGCTGGTGGTGGGCGGACTCCGCTGCGGCGATCTTCGTGGGCGTGAGCATCGTGCTGGACGGCTGGAAGAACCTGAAGGAGGCCGTCACGAACCTGGCGGACCGTCGCGCCGCCACGATCGAAGGCGCCCGGCCGCACCCGCTCATCGACCGTGCCGAGCGGGTCGCCTGGGCGGAGCCGTGGGTGCGCCACGCGGGCGCCCGCGTCCGGGACGAGGGCCACGTGTTCCACGTCGAGATGTTCGTGGTGCCGCACGAGGGGGCGGATGTGACGGTGGGCCGCTGCTGCGCGCTGCGGGACGCGATCGCCGACCTGGACTGGAAGCTGCAGGACGTCGTCGTCGCCCCGGTGGCCGAGCTGCCCGCCGAGGTGCACGGCGGTCGGTCCGGGGAGCATCAGACGGGCGAGGAGTAGCCCGGGCCTCAGCCGGCCAGGAACCGTCCCTCGAGAGTGGCGGAGGTGATGCGCTGGACCTCGCGCTGCTGGTCGGCGGCCCTCTGACGCAGAGCGTGCATCTCGGCGGCGTCGACCGCCGGCAGGTGCGACGCGAGCTGTTCGAGGACGTGCCACATCGCGGACTTGGCCTGGAGCATGCCCTGCAGCAGGTCCAGTTCGATCTGCGTCCAGCCGGAGCCGCGCGTGCGCAGCGCGTTCACGGGGTTGAGGCGTCCACCGACCTCGGCCGCCGCGCCGGCGGCCCGGTCCACCAGGGGGGTGCGGAGGCCCAGTTCGCCGATGAGCGCCTCGAGGCGGTCCTGGTCGTCCTGGACGGCGTCGCCGAGGCGGCGCAGCGCGGCCTCCTGCGGGGTGCCGGCCCAGGTCTGCTCGGCGGCGCGGAACGCCTTCACGCCCGAGCGGGAGCCGAGCAGGTGCTGGTTGAGGAAGTCCTCGAGCATCTGCTCGTCCACGGCGTCGGAGGTGGACTCGGGGCGGGGGTGCTCATGACCGGTCATGGGCCCTGTCTACGGAGCCTCTGGTCCGACGGCAAGGGCTGACCTGCCGGACGGCGCCTGCGTGCCCGCCGCGGGCGAGGTCCTGGATGATCCGGTGCATCCGAGGGGTGCCGCAGTCCAGGTTCGGCCGGACCTCCCAACAGTGACGCGGAGTTCGCAGCTTCGGGGCGGCCTGGTCAAGGGAGGGATGGTGTGCCCGGTCCGCGATTGCCGGGAGACCGACCCCGGTTGCTGTACTCAAGCCACTGCTCGGGCGTGTCAGATGGTCTGTGTAAGCCGTACCGAGAGGAACGGTAAGAATCATGACCATGACCGACGAGAAGAACCCAGGCGAGCCCTCGGGCCAGGACCTGGTCGAGCAGCTGAAAGCCTCAGGGC
>NZ_VIGS01000044.1:0-19703 GCF_006704135.1 Micrococcus sp. R8502A1 | reverse complement strand
TCCAAGGAAGAAGCGGCCAGAGAGGGGGGAGCCCCGTCTGGGGGCCCGGGGGTGGGGAAAAGGAGACGGGGGGCCCCGCCCCCCCGGCCCCGCCGCTGGGGACACGGGCCCGCCCTCCGGCGCCTGTGCAGGAGCGGACGGCGGCGCGCAGCCGTCAGTCGCGCAGGATCCGGTGGGTCCGCGCGTCGCGCACGCGGGAGTCGTCCCACGGCACGTCCCAGCCCAGCAGCGCCAACACACGGTCCAGCAGCGCCGCCGTGAACCCCCACACCAGGCGCTCGCCCACGAGGAAGCCCGGCGTCTCGCCGCGGCGGCCGCCGGGCCGGGCCACGCGGCACCGGTTCGCGGGGTCCACCAGGTCCGCGACCGGCATCCGGAACACGGCCGCGGCCTCGGCCTGGTCGACCACCGCCACGCCACTGGGGTCCCGCCACCACCCGAGCACCGGGTGCACCACGTGCCCGGAGACCACCACGGGCACCGCCGGCAGCACGCCCAGGACCTCCACGCCGGCCGGGTCCAAGCCGGTCTCCTCCTGCGCCTCGCGCAGGGCCGTGGCCACGACGTCGGCGTCCTCGGGGTCGACGCGACCGCCGGGGAACGCGATCTGCCCGGCGTGCTGGCGCAGGGTGGCGGCGCGCTGGGTCAGCAGCACGTCCACGTGCGGGTGCACGCGCTCGGCGTCGTGACGGGCGGGGACGTCGTCGAGGGCGCCGAACAGGATCAGCACGGCGGAGGGGCGCGGATCGCCGGACCGGGGCCAGTCGAAGCCCCACATCGGCACGGCCTCGGGCGGGATGGTGGTGAGCGAGGCCGGGTCGTGGTGACCGGGCGCGTCCGCAGGGGCCGTGCCCCAGCGGGCCACGAGGTCCGCCAGCTGGTCCCGCGCACCCGTCAGCGACGCCTCGGACGTCCCGACGGCGTCGCGGGAGGTCGGGCGGGGGCTCGCGGGGGTCTCAGGCATGGCCCCCACGCTAGCCGCCGGTCGTAGCCTCGGGGCATGACGGCTCCCCTGACCTCGCCCCCGGCGGCCACCGCGTCCCCGGATCCGGTGGACGTCGCGGTGATCGGCGCCGGCCAGGCCGGACTGGCGGTCGGCTACTTCCTGGCGCGGGCCGCGCGGGCCGCGCGGGACGTCGACCGCGGGCGCCGGCCGGGCCCGCCGCCGTCGTTCGTCCTGCTCGACGCGTCCGCCCACCCCGGCGGCGCGTGGCCGCACCACTGGGACTCCCTGCGCCTGTTCTCCCCCGCCGAGCACTCCTCCCTGCCGGGCCGACCCATGCCGCCGTCGCCCGGCCCCGGCACCCCGGACGCCGGGCATGTCGTCGCGTACCTGGCCGACTACGAGGACCGCTACGGCCTGCCGGTGCGCCGGGGCGTGCGTGTCGCGGAGGTGACGCACGACGCCGCCGCGTCCCCGCCGTTCACCCTGCGGCTCGAGGACGGCACGGCCCTGAGCGCCCGCGCGGTGGTCTCCGCGACCGGCTCGTTCACCCGCCCGTTCGTGCCGGCTCTCCCGGGCGCCGACCGCTTCGGCGGCACGCAGCGGCACTCCGCCGCGTACCGCTCCCCCGACGCGTTCGCCGGGCGGCGCGTCCTCGTGGTGGGCGGCGGCAACTCGGGCGCTCAGATCGCGGCTGACCTGCTGCTGGCGGGTGTCGCCACCACGTGGGCCACCCGGCGTCCGCCCCGGTTCATGCCGGACGACGTGGACGGGCGGGTGCTCTTCGACCGGGCCTCGGCGCGCGTGCTGGGCCGCTCCGAGGCGCGCGTGGGCGACCTCGGGGACATCGTCATGGTGCCCTCGGTGATCCGCGCCCGCGACGAGGCCGGGCTCCACGCGGTCCCCGCGCCCACCGCGCTCACGCCGGACGGCGTCCGCTGGGACCACGACGCCGGCGCGAGCCACGGCTGGCCCGCCGCCAGCCGCGCCGCGGCCCGGGTGCGCGGCACCGAGCACCCGGTGGACGACGTCGTCTGGTGCACGGGCTTCCGGGCGGACCTGCGCCACCTGCGGAGCCTCGAGCTGACCCGCCGCCCCTCCGGGGCGCCGGCGACGGAGCGTGCGCTGCCGACCGCCTCGGTGGACGTGCCGGGGCTGCACCTGCTCGGCTACGACGACTGGTGCGGGGCCGCCTCGGCCACGCTCGCGGGCGTGGGGGTGCACGCGCGCCGGGCCGTCGACGCGATCCTCGCGGGCCTCACCGCGGGCTGAGCGGGTGGACCAGCCGGGCGGTCAGGCCTCCAGTCCGTGGCCGAGCGCGCGCAGCTCGCGGCGCGTCCGCCCCGCGCGCAGGAGCTCGAGCAGCTCCTCCCGGCCGGGCTTGAGCTCGTAGGCGAGCAGGGCGCGCGCCCGCTCGGGGTCGGTCTCCCCCTCGCCGTAGGACGGGCACCAGCGGGCGATCGGGCACGCCCCGCACGCCGGGCGGCGCGCGTGGCACACGCGGCGGCCGTGGAAGATCAGCCGGTGGGAGAGCATCGTCCAGTCACGGCGCGGGAACAGGGCGCCCACGGCGTGCTCGACCTTCACCGGGTCGGTCTCGTCCGTGAACCCCAGGCGTCGGGCCAGCCGGCCGACGTGCGTGTCCACCGTGATCCCGGGCTGGCCGAAGGCGTTGCCGAGCACCACGAACGCGGTCTTGCGCCCCACCCCGGGCAGCGCCACGAGGTCCTCGAGACGGGCGGGGACCTCGCCGTCGTGCCGGGCCACGAGCTCCTGGGACAGCCGCAGGATCGCCGAGGCCTTGTTCCGGTAGAACCCCGTGGAGCGCACGAGCTCCTGCAGCTCGGGCTCGGTGGCCGCCGCCATCGCGTGGGCATCCGGGAAGCGGGCGAACAGCGCCGGCGTGGCCGCGTTGACGCGCACGTCGGTGGTCTGGGCGGACAGCACCGTGGCCACGAGCAGCTCGAACGGCGTCTCGAAGTCCAGCTCGGCGACGGCGTACGGGTACGTCTCGGCCAGGATCCGGTCGATCCGCCGCGCCCGGCGCACCAGGGCCAGCCGGGTCTCCCCGGTCGGCGTGCCCGTCGACTCCGTCTCCATCCGCGCGTCCTCCCGCCCTCGTGCGATCCGCTCAGGTCCGACCATCCTAGGGAGCGGGGCACATGCCGACGTCCGCACCGCGTCCGGCCCCCGCTTCCGGGTGCGATGCGACACACAGGACCTGAGGATTTGTGGCGACGACGCCGCGCGCGGCATGCTGAGGCGGGAGACTAGTGTGGGACGCGTCACATCCGTGCCGCGCACCGACCGCACCACCCCGAAAGGACCCCGTCGATGGACGAGCAGATCCCCACGTTCCCGCCCCCGACCGAGTTCGCCGCCCAGGCGGTGGCCGGAGCCGACCTCTACGAGGAGGCCGCCGAGGACCGCCTGGCCTACTGGGCCCGCCGCGCCCGCGAGATCCTGCACTGGGAGCAGGACTTCACCGACGTCCTGGACTGGTCCGACGCGCCCTTCGCGAAGTGGTTCGTCGGCGGCACCACCAACGCCGCGTACAACGCCCTGGACCGCCACGTCGAGGCCGGCCACGGCGACCGCGTGGCCATCCACTTCGAGGGCGAGCCCGGCGACACCCGGACCTACACCTACGCCGACCTGGCCGCCGAGGTCCGGCGCGCCGCCAACGCGTTCGAGTCCCTCGGCGTGACCAAGGGCGACCGCGTGGCCGTCTACCTGCCGATGATCCCCGAGGCCGTCATCACGATGCTCGCGTGCGCGCGCATCGGCGCGGTCCACTCCGTGGTCTTCGGCGGCTTCTCCTCCGACGCCCTGCGCTCCCGCGTGGACGACGCCGAGGCCAAGCTCGTCGTCACGGCGGACGGCTCCTTCCGCCGCGGCAAGCCCTCCATGCTCAAGCCCGCCGTGGACCAGGCCCTCTCCGCGCCCGGCCACACCGCCGAGCACGTGCTCGTGGTCCGCCGCAACGAGGCCGAGGTCGAGATGACCGAGGGCCGCGACCTGTGGTGGCACGACGTCGTGGACGGCCAGTCCGACGAGCACGAGCTCGTGTGGCACGACGCCGAGCACCCGCTCTACATCCTGTACACCTCCGGCACCACCGGGAAGCCGAAGGGCATCCTGCACACCACCGGCGGCTACCTCGTGCAGGCCGCGGTCACCCACCACGACACCTTCGACCTGCACCCGGAGTCGGACGTCTTCTGGTGCACCGCCGACGTCGGCTGGGTCACCGGGCACTCCTACGTCGCCTATGCGCCGCTGGTCAACGGCGCCGCCCAGGTGATCTACGAGGGCACCCCGGACTCCCCGCACCAGGGCCGCTGGTGGGAGATCGTGCAGAAGTACGGCGTGAGCATCCTCTACACGGCGCCGACGGCGATCCGCACGTTCATGAAGTGGGGCCGGCACATCCCGGACGAGTACGACCTCTCCAGCCTGCGCGTGCTCGGCTCCGTGGGCGAGGCCATCAACCCGGAGGCCTGGCGCTGGTACCACGAGGTCATCGGCGCCGGCCGCTGCCCCATCGTGGACACCTGGTGGCAGACCGAGACGGGCGCCCACATGCTCACCCCGCTGCCCGGCGTGACCACCCTCAAGCCCGGTTCCGCCCAGAGGCCGGTGCCCGGCGTCGTGCTGGAGGTCGTGGACGAGCTCGGCGAGCCCATGACGGACACGAGCGCGGGCTTCCTCGTGGTGCGCGAGCCGTGGCCGTCCATGCTGCGCGGCATCTGGGGCGACCGGGAGCGCTTCAAGGAGACCTACTGGTCCCGCTTCCCCGGCATGTACTTCGCCGGCGACGGCGCCCGCTACGACGAGGACGGCGACATCTGGCTGCTGGGCCGCGTGGACGACGTCATGAACGTCTCCGGCCACCGCCTGTCCACCACCGAGATCGAGTCCTCCCTCGTGGCGCACCCGTCCGTGGCCGAGTCCGCGGTGGTCGGTGCGAAGGACGAGACCACGGGTGAGGCGGTCGTCGCGTTCGTCCTGCTCACCGCGGTCGCCGTCGCGGCCGACCGCGACGTCGCCGAGGTCGAGGAGGAGCTGCGGCAGCACGTGGGCAAGGACATCGGCCCCATCGCCAAGCCCAAGCGCGTGCTCGTGGTCCCCGAGCTGCCCAAGACGCGCTCCGGCAAGATCATGCGCCGTCTGCTCAAGGACGTGGCCGAGGGCCGCGACCCGGGCGACTCCACCACGCTGGCCGACCCCACGGTCATGCAGCGCATCGTGGAGACGCTCGCCCCGAAGGCCTGAGCCGGCACGACGACGCCGCCCCGGACCGCACGCTGCGTGCGGTCCGGGGCGGCGTCGTCGGTGGGCGGGCCCGGCTCAGGCGCGGGCGGCCGCGTCCCGGCGGACCAGCTCCACGGCCTCGTCGGGCGTGTAGCCGAGGCGCTCGAGCAGGGTGTCGAGACAGCGGCGCACGGCCTGGTGCGCGGCGTCGGCGCGGGCGTCCGCCGAGGCGGCCACGAACGTGCCCGCGCGCCCCCGGGTGCGGATGGTGCCGTGCGCCTCGAGCTCCTTGTAGGCCCGGGCCACGGTGCCCGGCGCCACGCCGAGCTCGGCGGCGAGCGCGCGCACGGGCGGCAGTCGGTCCCCGTGGGCGAGGGATCCGGAGGCGACGCCGGCCAGGACCGCGTCCACGATCTGCCGGTAGGGCGGGGCCGGCAGGCTCCCGTCCACCGCCACGACCGGCAGGGAGGCGGAGACCACGCCCGCGGCCCCGCCGGCGACCGGGGCTGCGGACGGGGCCGCCGCGGACGGACCGGTGACCCTCATCGTCTCACCGGTGCTGCGCGTCGAGACGGCCATCCTCGCGCTCCCACACGGCGGGGGCCAGGTCGTCCTCGATGGCGAGGTCGCCCGAGGAGTCGTCCGGGTGGCGGAGCAGGTGGATGGCGGAGACCGCGAGGCCGCCCCACACCAGGAGGATGGCCAGGGACATCATGACGATCGCTGCGGTGCTCATCGGTCAGAGCTCCTTCCGGGTGGCGGCCGCGGGCACCACCGGCAGGGCGCCGGTGGGGACGGTGCCCTCGGGCACGGCGTTGTGCGGGATGAGGTCGCCGTGGATCTCGCTGTCCAGGTCCTCCGCGTAGAGGTTGGACTTGCGGGACCACGGGATCAGGGAGAGCAGGACGGCCAGGGCGACGGAGCCGAGCGCGATGCCCCAGCCGAAGACGCCGAGGAAGTCGCCCGGGTAGCCCTCATAGCCCTCCGCGATCACCTTCATGATCCAGGAGAGCCAGATGTAGGCGAGCACGATCGGCATGAGCACGCCGATCAGCAGCACGTACCCGCGGCCGACCTTGAAGGAGGAGACGGCGTTGAGGTGCGCCGTGATGCGGCGGGCCGAGCCCAGTGCGCCGGTGACCAGGAGCACCGACAGGAGCGCCGCGCCCACGATGCCGAAGTTGTTGGCGAACGCGTCCATGGTGTCGAGCATCTGCAGGCCCGTGGTGGTGGAGAACAGGGCGAGGGAGACCACCCCGGACAGGCCGATCACGACGATCGTGGCCGTCCAGCGGCCCCAGCCGAGCTTGTCCTTCACGGCGGAGATGACGACCTCGAGGATCGAGATCAGCGAGGTGAAGCCGGCGACCACGAGCGAGCCGAAGAACAGCACGCCGATCAGGGCGCCGAGCGGGGCCTGCGAGATCAGGGCGGGGAAGGCGATGAACGCCAGGCCGATGCCGCTGCCGGCCACCTCGGACACGGACACGCCGGAGGCCTGCGCCATGAAGCCCAGGGCGGAGAACACGCCGATGCCGGCCAGGATCTCGAAGCCCGAGTTGGAGAAGCCGACGACCAGGCCGGAGCCGGTGAGGTTCGTGCGGCGGTTGAGGTAGGAGGCGTAGGTGATCATGATGCCGAAGCCGACGGACAGCGAGAAGAAGATCTGACCGTAGGCGGCGATCCAGACGCCCGGGTCCGCGAGCGCGGCCCAGTTCGGCGTGAACAGCGCGTCCAGGCCCTGGGCGGCGCCCGGCAGGGTGAGGGCGATGCCGACGAGGACCAGGAACATCACGATGAGCAGCGGGATGCCGACCATCGAGGCCAGGGCCACGCCCCGGCGCACGCCGAAGCCCATGATGAGCAGCGTGATCACCCAGACGGCGAGCATGGGCCAGAAGACGCCCGAGACGAAGTCGAAGGACGGGGACGGGTCGTCGGCGACCCGCAGGTGGTCGCCCATGAGGAAGGTCTCCGGGTCCTCGCCCCACCGCTGGTCCACGGAGAACCAGGTGTACATGATCGCCCAGCCGATGATCGCGGCGTAGTAGATCCCGATGACGACGCAGATGAGCACCTGCCACCAGCCGACGGCCTCGGTCCACCGGGACAGGCGCCGGAACGCCAGCGGCGCGGAGCCGCGGAAGCGGTGGCCGATCGCGTAGTCGAAGAACAGCAGCGGGATGCCCGCGGTGAGCAGCGCGATCAGGTAGGGGATGACGAACGCGCCGCCGCCGTTCTCATAGGCGACGTAGGGGAAGCGCCAGATGTTGCCGAGGCCCACGGCGGAGCCGATGGCCGCCAGGATGAAGGCCCACCGGCCGGTGAACTCCTCCCGGGTGCGCTTCGGCGCCGTGGCGGGCGCGGAGACGGTGCTGGACATGCAGGACCTCCGAGGGTCGGGGAAACTCGAGTGTGACGGGGGCCACAATAGTCGACGCGGGCCGTTGTCGGACAGTCCGGTCCGGAATGCGGGCGTCAGGCGCGTGGCGCGGCGCCGGCTCAGCCGCCCGGGACGCAGTCCCCCGAGGGGACCGTGGCCGTCATCCCCGGGGCCGCGGCGACGACGGGGGCGATGGTGTCCGCCGTCAGGGCGTAGCCGACGGCGTCCGAGCCCGGGGCCCGGGCGAACACCAGACCGGCCAGGTTCCCGGCGGCGTCCACCACCGGGCCGCCCGAGTAGCCGTGGCGGATGTCCGCCGCGAGGGTGTAGACGTCCACCATGCTCGCGGCACCGGTCAGGACGTCGCCGAGCGGCACCTCGCCGACGGCCTGCACGGTCGCGGGGGTGGAGGCGAACGGGCCGCCGTCGGGATAGCCCAGGACGGAGGCCGACGCGCCGCCCGTCAGCTCGGCGCCGACCGGCATGACGGGCAGGTTCGCGTCGTCGACCGCCAGGACGGCGAGGTCGTGCGCCGTGTCCAGGTGGACGATCCGCGCCGCGTGCACGCCGCGGGCGCGGTCCGTCACGGTGGGGGCGTCCACGCCGAGGACCACGTGCGCGTTCGTGAGCACGCGGTCCGGGGCCACGGCCACGCCCGAGCCGCTCTGCACCTGGTTGCACTGCGCGGCCGTCCCGGTCAGCCGGACGACGGCGGCCGACGCCGAGGAGGCGGCGGGAGTCGAGGGGGCGGCCGTCGACGTCGACGAGGCGGGGGCGGTCGTCGTGGCCGACGGCGCGGCGGCCGTGGACGACGACGCCGCGGCGGCGTCGTCGGGCTCCTCGGGGGTCGCCGAGGCGGACGGGGCGGACGTCGCGGTGTCGGACGGGGAGGAGGCGGCCGAGGGCAGACCCGGCGTCGCGGCCGGGGCCGGGGCGGCGCGGACGCCGTCGTCGGACTCCGGGACGGGGGCGGGCAGCTCGAGCTCCGGCAGCACGTCCAGGTCGGCGACGGCGGAGCGCGAGCGGGCGGCCCAGGCCAGGAGCGAGTCGGGCATCACGGTGTCCAGCGCCGTGATCACCTGCGAGCGGTTCACCTCACGGGTGACCGCGGTGGAGCCGGAGGCCGCGATGGAGAACGCCACGAGCCAGAGGACGAGGGCGCCCGCGAGACCGGCGGCGAGCGCGCCGAGCAGGCGGTCGACGAGTCGCAGGGCCGGCAGGTTCACGCGCAGCCGGATCGCCTCGCCGATGGCGGCGCCCACGTACTGGCCCGCCGCCACGAGCAGGACGAGGGTGGCGATCAGCGCGGCCCACCGCCACTGCGGCGCGGTGACGAACTCCGCCACCTCCGGCAGGGCGTAGAACGCGATCGCGGCACCGCCGACCAGGCCGACGAGGTTGCCCAGCACCACCCACAGGCCGCGACGGTGGCCCTGGACCAGGAGCATCGCCAGCGCGACGATGAGCAGGACGTCCAGCCACGTCAGACCCAGCGGCATGGGCGACCTCCTTCGGATGCGACGGCACCGGCCACGCACGGGGACCGCCCGCGCGCCCGGTGGAGGATCCAGGGTATCGGCCCGCACGGGGGTATGGGGCACAATGGACGCCAGTGAACCGGGCGGCTCCTCCGCCGCGGTGTGAGGAACTGCCCACAGAGAGGACACGCACACATGGATCTCGAGGTTCTGCGGAAGGCTCCGCTGTTCACCAACCTGGACGACGAGGTGTTCGCCATCCTCACCTCGGAGCTGACCGAGGTGGAGCTCTCCCGCGGCGCGTCCGCGTTCCACGAGGGCGACCAGGGCGATCAGCTGTACGTGATCATGTCCGGCAAGATCAAGCTCGGCCGCACCGCTTCGGACGGCCGCGAGAACCTCGTGGCCGTGCTCGGCCCCGGCGAGATCTTCGGCGAGATGGCCCTGTTCAACCCCGCCCCGCGCAACGCCACCGCCACCGCGGTGTCCGCCACGCGCCTGGCCGGTCTGCGCCATGAGAACCTGCGCCGCGCCATCGCCTCGTCGCCGGATGTGTCGGTCCAGCTGCTCCAGGCCCTGGCCCAGCGCCTGTCCAAGACCAACGAGTCCCTGGCGGACCTGGTGTTCTCGGACGTGCCGGGCCGCGTGGCCAAGGCGCTCCTGGACCTCGCGGACCGCTTCGGCCGGCCGGCCGCGGACGGCCTGCTGGTGGCGCACGACCTCACGCAGGAGGAGCTCGCCCAGCTGGTGGGCGCGTCCCGCGAGACCGTGAACAAGGCCCTGGCCGAGTTCGTCCAGCGCGGCTGGATCCGCCTGGAGAACCGCGCCGTGGTCATCCTGGACCTGCAGCGTCTGCGTCAGCGTTCGCGCTGACGCCCCCCGCCCTGCCGTGGAGCGGGCCACCCCGGTCAGTCCCGGGTGGCCCGCTCCACGCGCATCCGGGGGGTGCCGTCGTCGCCGGCCTCGGTGACCAGGTGGTATTCCGGCACGGGGCCGCGCCGGGCACAGGGCGTGACGGAGAGCAGGAAGGCGGCGGCCGTCCGGTGTGCCGCGACCCGACGCACGATCACCTGCGTCAGCGGGGTCGCCACCTGGTCGAAGGGTGCCGTGCCCTCCGCCCCGGCGGGTCCGGGCAGCCGCAGCGGGCCGGCGAGCGCGCGACGCGCGGACACCCACGCCTGAAGTTCGGGACCGGGTTCCTCGGATGCCGGCGCGGACTGCAGCGGTGGGGTCATCGTGGCGAACACGGCCGTGTCGAAGCGTCGGTGGACGTGGGGCGCGGATCGCCAGCGCATGACGGGGCGCAGCAGGTCGGCGCGCACCCCGAGGCCACGCGCGGCCAGCAGATGGGGCAGACTCTCCGAGCCCTCCTCGAGGGAGCTGCGGCCCCCGCCCCAGGTCTCGATGCGCGCCGTGGACACGACGTCCGTGTCGGAGCGACCGGCGAGGAGCACTCCGGCCTCGTCGTGGAGCTCACGGACGGCGGCCACCACGTGCTGCCGCGCACGCCGCCGGTCCGTGGTCCCGAACGTGCGGGCCCACTGGGAGGGCTCGGGCCCGTACCACGGGCAGGAGTCGGCGTCGGACTCGATGAGCGCGCCGCCGGGCAGACCCACGCGGCCGAGCGGGGTGCGTCCCGCGCGGTGACGGAGGAAGACCTCCGGGCCGTCGTCGCCGTCCCGCACGAGCACGACGGACGACCCGGGCCGGGCGGGGCGGACCTGGCGGAAGCGCCGGTCCAGCCACTGGCGGGTGAGGTCCTCCTCCTGCCCCGGGACCGGCAGCAGCAGGCCGGCCGGGTCAGCGGACACGGACGGTGATCTCCACCTCGACGGGAGCGTCCATGGGCAGCACGGCCACGCCGACGGCGGAGCGCGCGTGGCGGCCGGCCTCGCCGAAGATCTCGGCCAGCACGTCCGAGGCGCCGTTCACCACGCCGGGCTGACCGGTGAACGCGGGGTCGGAGGCCACGAAGCCGACGACCTTGACGACCTGGGCGACCCGGTCCAGGTCGCCCACCAGCTCGTGCACCGCGGCCACCGCGTTCACGGCGCATGCCCGCGCGAGCTCCTGGGCGCGTTCGGGGGTGACCTCCGCGCCCACCTTGCCGGTGGCGGGCAGGGCGCCGGCCACGAAGGGGAGCTGGCCGGAGGTCAGCACGAGGTCGCCGTCCCGCAGCGCCGGGACGTAGGAGCCGACCGGCGCCGCGACGGCGGGTCGGTCGATGCCGAGCTCCGCGAGGCGGGCCGCGACGGCGCCGTCGCCCCAGGTGGGGGCCGAGGACTGCTCCGTCACGTTCACGCCGCCTTCGGACGCTTGAGGTAGGCCACGGGGTTGTTCCCCTCGGGGCCCGGGATCACCGTGACGAGCTCCCAGCCGTCCTCGCCCCACTGGTCGAGGATCTGCTTGGTCGCGTGGATGAGGAGGGGGATCGTGGCGTACTCCCACTGCGTCTGCTGAGTCATGGGACCCACCCTAGCCACCGGCGCGGACCCCGGAAGAGGTCCCAGGTGCCCGCGCTACACTCGCGCCCATGGCCTCCCGCACGACCCGCTTCCCCGCGCCCTCGAGCGCCCTCGGCCGCCTCCTCGCCTTCGTGGGCCTCTCGGCGGTGGCCGGCCTGCTCGTGGCGGCCCTCCTGCTGCCCGTCGCGGGCCTGGCCGGTGTCGCCGCCGCGTCGGGCCGGGAGATGCTGGACGAGCTGCCGGACGAGCTGCCCACGGAGCCGGTCTCCGTGCCGTCGCGCATCCTCTCGGAGGACGGTGAGGAGATCGCCGTCTTCTACGAGGAGAACCGCACCCCGGTCCCGCTGGACGAGATCTCGGAGCACATGCAGCACGCGATCGTGGCCATCGAGGACGAGCGCTTCTACGATCACGACGGCGTGGACGCGCGCGGCCTCATCCGCGCTGCCGTGAACAACGCCACCTCCGACTCCACGCAGGGCGCCTCCACCCTCACCCAGCAGTTCGTGAACAACATGCTGGTGAACGTGCAGCAGATCCGCGGCGACTCCCGCCTCACCCTCTCCGGCTCCAAGAACATCGCGGACAAGGTCAAGGAGATCAAGCTCGCCGTCGCCGTCGAGGAGCAGATGTCGAAGGACGAGATCCTCGAGGGCTACCTCAACATCGTGCTGTTCTCCGGCCGCGCCTACGGGGTCGAGGCCGCCTCGCAGTACGTGTTCGGCAAGTCCGCCGCCGACCTGGAGAGCTGGGAGGCCGCCACGCTGGCCGGCATGGTCCAGTCCCCCACCCGGTTCAACCCGGCCCGCAATCCGGAGGAGGCCACGGAGCGGCGCAACCTCGTGCTGAACGCGATGAAGGACAACGGCTACCTCTCCCAGGAGGAGTACGACCACGCCGTCGCCCAGCCGATGGAGGTGGTGATGGAGTCCCGCCCCTCGGGCTGCCTCTACGCCAAGTTCGGCGCCTACTTCTGCGACTACGTGGAGCGGCAGATCCTTGCCGACCCCACGTTCGGCCCGGACGTCCAGTCCCGGCAGGCCCTGCTGGACCGCGGCGGACTCACCATCCGCACGACGATCGACTCGACGCTCCAGAAGGAGACCGAGAAGAACCTGCGCGCCTCCGTGCCCAACAACGAGTCGCTGGGCGCCGGCCACGCGCTCACCTCGGTGGAGGCCGGCACCGGCAACATCCGCACCATGGCCCAGAACACCGAGTACGCCATCCAGGACGAGCTCGGCCACACCTCGCTGAACTTCAACGTGGACAAGCAGTGGGGCGGCGGCCAGGGCTTCCAGGCCGGCTCCACGCTCAAGCCCTTCGTGGCCCTGACCTGGCTGCGCAACGGCAACCGCCTGGTCGACTCCGTGGACGCCTCCCGGAACGTCTACCCCACGGGCACGCGCTTCGCGGCCTCGTGCCGCCCGGGCGGCTACACCACGGTCGGCGGCACCTGGCAGTTCAAGAACGTGATCCCCGACATGCTGCGGCAGGTGCGCGTGGACGAGGGCCTCTTCTGGTCGGTGAACACGCCGACCGTCGCCACCGCGTACCAGCTGGATCTGTGCGACATCACGAGCCTCACCACCCAGCTGGGCATCACCCGCGCCCTGGACAGCTCCCCGCTGCAGCCGGACGACCCGTCCTTCCTGCTCGGCAAGGACTCGGTGGCACCGCTCTCTCTGGCCGGCGCGTACGCCGCCATCGCCGCGAACGGCCTGTACTGCGAGCCGCGCGCCATCCTGGAGGTCACGGACACCGCCGGCAACCAGTACGACGTCGCCGACCCGCAGTGCGATCAGGTCATCGACCCGGACCACGTCCGGGAGCTGATGCCGGTCCTGCGCCACATCGGCGGCTTCAACATCGCCGAGGAGGGCGCCGGCTACGAGTTCGGCGGCAAGACGGGCACGAACGACAACGTGTCCTCCACGTGGTTCGTCGGATTCACCAGCAACCTGGCCACCGCCGTGTGGACCGGCCGCTACAACAACCTGAAGTCCATGACGGGCGAGACCGTCAACGGCGAGGTCCGCAACCCGTTCTACTCGACCTCCATCAACGGCCCGTCCTGGCTCGAGTACAACCAGTTGGCCAAGGAGAAGTTCCCGCCGGGTGAACTGCCCGAGTGGGACGGCCCGCAGTCGGAGGACCCGGGCGAGGCCGGCGAGCACCCGGACGGACGCCAGTTCACCATCGACGACCTGGACCGGGGCGGGCCGCAGCCCCAGGCGGTCCCGGGCTTCTGACCGCGATGCGCCCCGCCGCCTCCCCCGCCCGGCGCATGTTCCGCGCCGCAGCGCCTGCCGTCGCCGGGCTGGCCGCGACGGCGGGCCTCGGCCTGGCCTGGGGCCTCGCCGAGGCCGAGGCCCGGACGGTGCGCACGCACCGACTGGCCGTGCTGCCGGCCGGGTCGGCGCCGCTGCGGGTGCTGCACCTCTCGGACATCCACCTGCTGCCCCGGCACCGGGCCAAGCGGGCGTGGCTGCGCGGATTGGATGCACTCGAGCCGGACCTCGTGGTCAACACGGGTGACAACGTGTCCGCCGCGGCGTCGGTGCCGCTCGTGCTCGACGCGCTCGGGCCGCTGCTGGCGCGGCCCGGCGTGTTCGTGCCCGGCTCCAACGACTACTACGCGCCCAAGGCGGCCAACCCCCTCCGGTACTTCGCGGGCCCCTCGCGCATGGACGCGGACCGGCCCCGGCTTCCCTCCGACGTCCTGTTCGGCGCGTTCCGCGCCGCCGGCTGGGCCGACCTGACGAACCGGGGCGCCGCTCTGGCCGTGCCGACCCGCGCCGGGACCACGCTCGAGGTCCTCGCCGCCGGCACCGACGACCCGCACCTCGGTCTGGACGCCTGGGCCGGCTTCCCCGGCGCCGCACCCGACGACGGCGCCGGGCGGCCCGGCGGCGACGGGCGGTTCCGGCTGGGCGTCACCCACGCCCCGTACCGCCGCGTGCTGGACGCCATGACCGCCGACGGCGCCGACCTGCTGCTCGCCGGCCACACCCACGGCGGGCAGGTGTGCGCGCCGTTCCTCGGCGCGCTCGTCACCAACTGCGACCTGCCGCGCCGACAGGCCTCCGGGGTCTCGACGTGGACGGCCGCGGGGCGGACCGTCCCCCTCGAGGTGTCAGCCGGCCTGGGGACCGCGCCGTCCGCGCCCGTGCGGTTCGCGTGCCGGCCCGAGGCCGTGGTGCTGGACCTGGTCCCGCGGGGCTGAGCCGCCTGCCCCGTCCGGGGCCGCGGGTACAGTGGAACCCCGTGACCCGCACCACCTCTCCCGACGCCTCGTCCCTGCGTGACGCCCTGGGCGGGATCGCACCGTACCTCGAGGGCGTGCGGGCGCGCTGGGTGCTCGGGCTCGCCTCGGCCATGGCGGCGGGCCTCGTGGCCCTGGCCATCCCGCAGGTCATCCACCTGCTCGTGGACACCGTGTTCACGGAGACCGTGCTCGCCCGGCCCTCCTCCCCCGACTCCCGCGCGGACGTGTGGCGGGCCGCCGGCCTGCTCACCGTGCTCGGCCTCGCCGAGGCCGCGTTCATCGGCCTGCGCCGGTACTTCATCCTCCCGCCGGCCGCCGGGGTGGAGAACCGGGCGCGCATCGCCCTGTTCGAACGGCTCCAGCGCCTGCCGGTGGCGTTCCACGACGCATGGCCCTCGGGGCAGCTGCTCTCCCGGGCCCAGGGCGACCTCTCGCTGCTGCGGCGGTGGATCGCATTCGGCTCAGTCATGCTCGTGGTGGACGTGGTGACCATCACCGTCGGCCTCGTCCTGCTGTTCCTGCTGTCCTGGCAGCTGGCCCTGCTCTACCTCGCCGCGGCCGTGCCGATCATGTGGGCGTCGTTCGGGTTCCGCAACGACTTCCGCGCCGCGTCCCGGCTCTCCCAGGACCAGGCCGGGGACCTCGCCACGTCCGTCGAGGAGTCGGTGCACGGCATCCGCGTCCTCAAGGCGTTCGGCCGCGGCGCGCACGCCCTCGACGGCTTCCGCGGGCGCGCCCGCACGCTGCAGGGCACCGAGGTGCACAAGGCGTCCGTGCTGGCTCGGTTCATCGCGCTCATCGTGGCCCTGCCGGAGACGGTGCTGGGCCTGGGCCTCGCCCTGGGCCTGTGGCTTGTGGCGACCGGGGAGCTGACGGTGGGCGCGCTCGCCGCCTACTTCGCCACCGCGGCCGTGCTGGCCGGGCCGGTCGAGTCGGTGGGCCAGCTGATGGGCATGACCCTCTCGGCCCGCACGGCGATCGACCGCCACGTGGACGTCCTCGCCACGCCCGTGGACATCGCCTCGCCCACCGGGGAGGCCGCCGTCGTGCCCCCGGCCACCGGCGCGCTCGCGTTCCGCGGGGTGCGCTTCCGCTGGCCGGACGCGGACCCGGGGCGCGGGGAGCGCGACCTGCTCGACGGCGTCGACCTCGAGCTGGTGCCCGGCGAGACGATGGCCCTGGTCGGCGCGACCGGCGCCGGCAAGTCGACGCTGCTGCAGCTGGTCCCCCGGCTGCTCGACGTCACGGCGGGCTCCGTCTGCGTGGACGGGGTGGACGTGCGCCGGATGCCGCTCGAGGAGCTGCGCCGGCGGGTGTCCGTGGCGTTCGAGGACGCCACGCTGTTCTCCGCGACCATCCGGCAGAACGTGCTGCTCGGCGCCCCGGCGGACGTGCTCGCGGACGGCCTCCACTCCCCCGCGGCGGACGCCCTGCTCGACCTCGCGCTCGAGACCGCGCAGGCGGGCTTCGTGGCGGAACTGGCGGACGGCGTCGAGACCGAGATCGGCGAGGAGGGCCTCAGCCTCTCCGGCGGACAGCGCCAGCGGATCGCCCTCGCCCGCGCGATCGCGGCGCGCCCGGACGTGCTCGTGCTGGACGACCCCCTCTCCGCCCTCGACGTGCGCACCGAGGAGGCCGTGACCGCGCGCCTGCGCGAGGTCCTCGACGGGACGACCACCCTGATCGTGGCGCATCGTCCCTCCACCGTGGCCCTGGCGGACCGGGTCGCGGTGCTGGCGGACGGGCGGATCGAGGACGTGGGGACGCACCCCGAACTGCTGGCCCGCAGCGCCGTGTACCGGCACATCATCTCGAGCCGACCGGAGGAGCAGGCATGAGCGCCGCCGACGTGAGCCGCGTGCGCGGCGTGGGGGACGAAGAGGACCTCGACTACACCCGCGCGGAGCGCCGCCACATCCGGCGCCGGTCCTTCCGGCTGCTCGGCGAGCTCGCGCGGCCGGTCCGGGGGACGCTGCTGCTCACCGCGGTCTTCGTGCTCGTGTCCAACGCGGCGCGGGCGGCCGGGCCGCTGATCATCGCCTGGGCGATCGACGCGGAGCTGCCGCGCGTCGTCGAGGCCGTGCGGGCCGGCGAGTCCGTCTGGCCCATCCTCGTCCCCGTGGGCGGGGCGTACGTGGCGGCGGCCCTCGTCTCCGGCGGCCTCCTGGGGGCGTACACGTGGCTCACCGCGAGGGCGAGCCAGGCCATGCTGCTGAGCCTGCGGCTGCGCGTGTTCCGGCACACGCAGCGGCTGAGCCTCGGCTTCCACGAGCGGTACACGTCCGGGCGGGTGATCTCGCGGCAGACCTCGGACCTGGAGGCGCTGCGGGAGCTGCTGGACCAGGGCGTGTCCTCGCTCGTGTCCGGGCTGATGTTCATGTCGTTCACCGCGGCGTCCATCCTGCTGCTGGACCCGCCGTCGTTCCTCGTGCTGCTGGGTGCGGCCGTGCCGGTGGCGATCGTGACGCGCTGGTACCAGGTGCGGTCCGAGGAGGCGTACCGGCGGTCGCGGGTGTCCTCGGCGCGGTCGATCGTGCACTTCGTGGAGACCATGACCGGCATCCGCGCGGTCCAGGCCTTCCGGCGGGAACGGGACAACGACGCGCGGTACCGCGACTTGGCCACGGCCTACCGGGACGACATGGTGGCCACGCTCAACCTGTTCGGCATCCTGCAGCCGGTGCTCGTGGCGACGGGCAACCTGACGGTGGCGGCGCTGCTCGTGACCGGGGGCCTGCGCGTGCTCGACGGCGACCTCGAGGTGGGGGTGCTCGTGGCGCTCCTGCTGGCCGGGCGGCGCGTGTTCCAGCCCATGGAGATGGTGGCGATGTTCTACTCGTCGCTGCAGTCCGCGACGGCGGCGCTCGAGAAGGTCTCCGGCCTGCTCGAGGAGGAGCCCACCGTGGTGGAGGCCGCCGAGCCAACGCCGCTGCCCGGGGCCGACGCACCGGGGACGGGCGTGGCGTCCGGGCGGGTGGAGTTCCGGGACGCGGTGTTCAGCTACGGGCCGGACCGGGTGGTGCTGCCGGAGTTCGACCTCGTGATCCCGGCCGGGCAGACCGTGGCCGTGGTGGGCCAGACGGGTGCGGGCAAGTCGACGCTGGCCAAGCTCATCGCCCGGTTCTACGACGCCTCTGCCGGCTCGCTGACGCTGGACGGGGTGGAGCTGCGCGAGCTCAGCCAGGCGGATCTGCGGCGCAACGTGGTGATGGTGACCCAGGAGGCGTTCCTGTTCTCCGGGTCGATCGCGGAGAACATCGCCCTCGGCCGGCCCGACGCCACCGAGGCCGAGATCCAGGCGGCCGCCCGGGCGGTGGGGGCGCACGACTTCATCCTGGGGCTGCCCGAGGGCTACGCGACCGACGTCGCCAAGCGCGGCGGGCGGCTGAGCGCGGGACAGCGGCAGCTCGTGTCGTTCGCGCGGGCGTTCCTCGCGGACCCCGCCGTGCTGATCCTGGACGAGGCGACGTCGTCGCTGGACCTACCGAGCGAGCGGCTCGTGCAGGCCGGGCTGGAGCGGCTGCTGGGAAACCGGACGGCGCTGATCATCGCCCACCGGCTCAGCACCGTCGAGACCGCCGACCGGGTGCTCGTGATGCACGACGGCCGGATCGTCGAGGACGGCAGCCCCGCCGAGCTCGTGGCGGCCGACGGCCGGTTCGCGGCGCTGCACCGGTCCTGGGAGGACTCGCTCGCCTGATGGGCCCCGGCCCGGGCACTTTCGAACGTAAGAGAGGGCCTATCCCACGTTCGAAAGTGCCCATTCGCCCGATTTCACGTTCGAAAGTTCTGCGGGGCGGGGCCGGAGGTGGTGGGGGTCGCCCGCACGGCCCGGTCGTGGCGGACGACGGCGGCCACCACGGTTCGGAAGTCCTCGGCCAGGTCGGCGCCCATCACCGTGATGGACAGGTGGCCGGCCTCCTGCCAGAGACGGTCCCGCCGTGCGTCGCGTCGCTGCTGCTCCGGCGTGCGGTGGTGGCCGCCGTCGTAGTGGAGGGCCACGCGGGACCGTTCGACCACCATGTCCGCGTCGGTCCGCTCCCCTGCCGGTGAGACCAGCTGCGCCTGGAGGCGCGGCTCGGGGAGCCCGGCGTCGAGGAGCGCCAGCCGCAGCCGCGTCTCCGGAGGCGAGTCCGCCCCCACCCGGATCAGCGCCAGCGCAGCCCGGGCCACCCGCACGCCCTTGAACCGGCCCGCCCGCTCCAGCGCCGCGGAGAGCCGCGACGCCGTCGTGCGCGGCGGGAGTCGGGTCCCGTCGGCCCACGGACGGTTCACCAGCGCGTCCCCCGCGACGACGGCGTCCGCCACCTGATCCGGCCGCAGCAGGGAGCAGAGGTCCACCCACGTCCGCTCGAGCGAGGTGACCGGGACCCCGTGCACCTCCACGCGGTCCTCGGCCGGCACCGTGCGTCCGTGGCAGGCGACGCCCGCGCGCCCTGTCCGACCCGTGCGGTGCGGCCGGCTCACGTGCACCCGCATGTCCTCCTCGACCCACCACGGCAGGACGAGCCCGTGCAGCCGCGCCGCCGTCAGATGCGAGGTGACCCCACGGGTCAGAGCCACCACGACGGCGGCCTCCTCCGGCGGCAGGGCCGCCACGGGGCGGGGGTATCCGAGCGCGTCCCACGACCCCGGCACGTCGACGACCGCGCGGTGTGCCCCGTGGGTGACCTGGCGCAGGTCGAGGCTGCGCAGCCGGTCGGAGGAGAGGCGGTCCAGGGCTTCGCGCCGGGTGAAGACGCGGCCGGCGAGGGCCGGCGGAAGGGGTGCGGGGCGGCGGGGCATGCGGCCAGGATGCGGGCGCCGTCGTCGTGGGCGGGCGTCCGGCCCCCTCCTGTGCGGCCGTCTCTTATGCACATCTCCGAGCCCACGAGACGGAGCTACCTCTCGTATGGCGGCCTCTGCTTGGAAA
>NZ_VIGS01000043.1:0-19792 GCF_006704135.1 Micrococcus sp. R8502A1 | reverse complement strand
CGTCGGGGCCGATTTGCACGCCCGGGCGGGCGGGGGTTAGAGTATTCCTCGCTGCCTGTGACGGTCGCCGGATGCCCGGAGCCGAGAGCAGGAAGCCGCTCGCGCGAGTGGCGGAATTGGTAGACGCGCTGGCTTCAGGTGCCAGTGTTCGCAAGGACGTGGGGGTTCAAGTCCCCCCTCGCGCACCGAGGACGAAGGCCCCGGAACCGTGTGGTTCCGGGGCCTTCGGCGTTCCCAGGCTGGTCCTCACTCGCCGGTTGGGGGCGGTTTCGGGCGGTATCCACGCCGGATACCGCCCGAAACCGCCCCCAAACGCCAGGCTGGGCCGGGCGGGCGGCCCTCACGGCTTGACGCACACCACCGGGGCGCGGGCCTCGAGGATGATCTGCTGCGCGGCCGATCCCAGCAGCAGCTTGCCCACGGGGGAGCGGTGCTTCACGCCCACCACGATCCGGCTCGCGCCCACGCGCTCGGCGTGCTCGAGCAGGTCGCTGACGGCGTCCCGGCCGCGCTCCTGGGCGTGCGCCACGGACACGGCGACGCCGGCCTCGCGCGCCTCCGCCTCGTCCGGCTCGGTCCCGTCGAGGGAGAACCAGACCACGTCCTCTCCGCGCAGGGCCGCCTCCGCCAGGGCGGCCCGCCAGGCCGCGGCGCTCTCGGGGGTGCTGGTTCCGGTGCTGATGATCGTCATGGGGACCACTGTGCGCCATGGACGCGGCCCCCGTCACCACCCGGACCGGTTGTCGTCGGTCACTCTGCGGACGCAGAGCGCACGCCTCCCCGCCGCGCTGTTACCGTGACCTCCACCACTCGCACCTGTCCCCGGCGCCACTCCCTGGCGGCGGGGTGTCTCTGTTAGGAACCGCCATGTCCTCCACCTCCCCCGACGGCCCCCCGCGCCGACGCACGGGGATCGGCCGGATCGTCTTCAGCGTGATCGCGGTGCTCACCGTGCTCGTGGCCTCCGCCTTCTCCATCCGCTCGGCCTCGGGAGGCAACGACATCCGCACCAACCTGACCCTCATCGCCCCCGCGGCCGCCGGCGGCGGCTGGGACTCGTTCCAGCGCGAACTGCAGCAGACCATGCGCGTCAACGGGCTCGTGAACAACGTCCAGGTGGTCAACATCCCCGGCGCTGGCGGCAACATCGCCCTCGGTCAGCTGACCACGCTCGAGGACGCGAACAACCTCATGGTGGGCGGCACCGGCCAGATCGCCGCCCACGCGGCCCGTGGCACCGGCCCCGAGCTCTCCCAGGTCACCGCGGTCAGCCGCGTCGTCGAGGAGTACAGCCTCGTGGTGGTCCCGGCGGACTCGCCGTACCAGAGCATGGACGACCTGGTGACCGCCTGGCGCGCCGACCCCGCCCACGTGGCGTGGACCGGCGGCGGCTCCTTCGACCAGCTCGTCATGGCGGACATCGCCCGCACGGCCGACGTGCCGGTCGCGGACACCACCTACATCCCGTCCGACGGCGGCGGCGAGGCCATCCAGGCCCTGCTCAACGGCACCGCCCAGGCCTCCGCCGGCGGCTTCGCGGACATCTACCCGCAGGTCGAGGCCGGCCGACTGCGCGCCCTCGGCGTGGTGGCGGCCGAGCCGCTGGCCGGCGTCGAGGAGATCCCGACCCTGCGCTCCCAGGGCTACGACGTCACGCTCACCAACTGGCGCGCCCTGTTCGTGCCCCCGGGCGTCTCCGCGGAGGAGCGCACCGAGCTCGAGGCCCTCATCGCCGAGGCGGTCGACACCCCCGAGTGGAAGGAGGCGGTGCAGCGCAACTACTGGAACCCCGTGCCCCTCTCCGGCGCCGAACTCGAGGAGTTCATCGCCGCCGAGAAGGAGCGCATCGGCACGCTGACGGAGGAGATCAAGTGAGCCACGCATCCACCGTCCCACCCGCCGCCGACGCCCCCTCCCGCTGGGGACGCGCCGCCGGGCTCTCCGCGCTCGTCATGCCGGCCGTGCTGGCCGCGTTCAGCCTCTACCTGCTGCTGGGATCCCTGGCCATGGACACCGAGGGCGCCGACTTCCCCGGCCCGGACTTCTTTCCGCTGATCCTCGCGGTCGCGGGCCTCGTGATCGCCGCCGCGCTCGCGGTGGAGGTCGTGCGCGTGCGCCAGTCCCCCGAGGGTCAGGCCGACGCGGACGGCGAGATCGGCCAGGCGGCCGGTCCGCTGACCCTGTTCCACTCGGACTTCGGCGCGCTGGCCTGGTGCTTCCTCGGCTTCCTCGCGTTCGCCGTCCTGCTGCCCTGGCTGGGGTGGATCCTCGCCGGGGCGCTGCTGTTCTGGTGCGTGACGCGCGCGTTCGGCGCCCCGCACCCCGTGTTCGACATCCTCGTCGCCCTGTTCGTCTCCTCGCTGGCCTACCTCGGCTTCGCGGTGGCCCTGGGCCTGACCCTGCCCTCGGGCATCCTGGGAGGTGGCTTCTGACATGGAGACCCTCGGACTCCTCATGGAGGGCTTCGCCGGAGCCCTCACCCCCATGAACCTGCTCTGGGTGGTGCTGGGCTGTCTGCTCGGCACCGCGGTCGGCGTGATGCCTGGACTGGGCTCCTCGATGGCCGTGGCCCTGCTGCTGCCCATGACCTTCGCCCTCGAGCCCACCGCCGCGTTCATCATGTTCTCCGGCGTGTACTTCGGCGGCCTCTTCGGCGACTCCACCATGGCCATCCTCATGAACACCCCCGGCCAGGCCTCGGCCATCGCCTCCACGTTCGAGGGCCACCGCATGGCCCAGGACGGCCGGGCGGCCCAGGCCCTGGCGACGGCGGCGCTCGGCGCCTTCATCGGCGGCATGGTGGCCTCGGTGTGCGTCGTGTTCCTCGCCCCCGTCCTGGCGGAGTTCTCCACGAGCTTCGGGCCCGCGGAGTACTTCGCGCTCGCGCTCTTCGCGTTCGTGGCCACCTCCTCGGTGGTCGCGGACTCGGTGCTGCGCGGCCTGGCCTCCCTGGTGCTGGGACTGGGCATCGCCGTCGTCGGGATCGATGCGGTGACCGGCGCCGAGCGCTTCACGATGGGCTCCCCGCAGCTGTTCGACGGCATTCCGCTCGTGACCGTCACGGTGGCGATCCTCGCGCTCGGCGAGGTGTTCCACGTGGCCTCCCGGGTGCGCCGCGAGCACGAGGACCTGCGCATCCGTCGCACCGGCCGGCCGTGGCTGTCGGGCGCCGAGTTCCGCGAGGCCGCCCCGGCGTGGCTGCGCGGCACGGCGATCGGCCTGCCGTTCGGCATCGTGCCGGTGGGCGGCTCCGAGGTGCCGACGTTCCTGGCGTACTCGGCCGAGCGGCGCCTGGACCGGCGCCGGGCGCATCCGCAGTTCGGCCGCGGCGCGATCCGCGGGCTGGCGGCCCCCGAGGCCGCGGGCAACTCGACCACCGGCATGGCGATGGGTGCCCTGCTCACGCTCGGCCTGCCCGTCTCCGCGACGGCGGCCATCATGCTGGCGGCGTTCCGCCAGTACGGGCTGCAGCCCGGCCCCCTGCTGTTCGACCGCAGCCCGGACCTCGTGTGGGCGCTGCTGGCGAGCTTCTTCATCGCGATGATCGTGCTGCTGGCGATCAACCTGCCGTTCGCGCAGCTGTGGGCCAAGCTCCTGCTCATCCCGAAGCACTACCTCTATGCGGGGATCACGCTGTTCTGCGGGCTGGGCATCTACGCCACCACGGGCGCGGTGTTCGACCTGCTGATGCTCCTGGGGATCGGCGTGCTGGGCTTCCTGATGCGGCGGTACGGCTACCCGCTGGCGCCGCTGATGATCGGCATGGTGCTCGGCCCGCTCGCGGAGACCAGCCTGCGCGACGCCCTGCTCAGCTCGGTGGGCGACCCGGCCGTGCTCGTCTCCACCCCCATCACGTGGGTGATCTACGGGATCCTGGCGATCGTGCTGGCGTTCTCCGTGCGGGCCGCCGTCGTGCGCCGGACGCGCCAGGACGTGTGAGCGGAGGAGGGATCCACGTCCTCCGAGGCAACGCGGGTTGAGTTGTCACCGGTGTGCGGCCTCCGCACCCGTGACAACTCAACCCGCGTTTCTGGTGGGCGGCGGCCTCGCTCAGTAGTGGTACGTGTCCGACGGCGCCGTGATCGCGTTGTCCTGGTCCGGGTACCGCGTGGAGTGCACCCCGAACGCGGTGGCCAGCCCGAGGATCTTCTCCGCGCGCGCCTTGCGGGGCAGGTCGGAGCCGTTGCGGATCTCGCCGCCGTCGGCCTCGAAGTCCGCGAGGAACTCGTGGGCCCACGCCAGCTCCTCCTGAGACGGGCTGAGCCCCTCGTTCACGGCCGCGCACTGCTCCGGCGCGAGGCACAGCTTGCCGGTCATGCCGAACTCCGCGGTCACCGCCGTCGCCTCGGCGAGCTTCACGCCGGTGGAGCCCACGGTCGGCCCGTCGATCGCGCCCGGCAGCCCCGTGGCCCGCGCCGCGATCGTGAACTGGGACCGCGTGTACGCCAGCGCCATCGGCGACTCGCCCAGGCCGGTGTCGCGGCGGAAGTCGCCGATCCCGAACGCCAGCCGGAACGTGCCCTTCGCGGCGGCGATCGAGTCGATCCGCTGCAGCCCGCGCGCCGTCTCCACGAGCGCCACGACGGGCACGCCGGGCAGCCGTCGGGCGGTCTCGTTCACGTGGTCCGTGGACTCCACCATCGCCAGCACGACGCCGGCCAGGCCGCCCTCGGAGACCGGCCCGCCCAGGTGCGCGGGCAGGGCCGCGGCGAGCGCCTCGACGTCCTGCTCCCACCACCGCGAGCCGTAGCCGTTGAGCCGCACCCAGCCGGTGTGCCCGGAGGTCAGCCAGGCGACGGCGTCCGCGCGGGCCTGGTCCTTGTCCTTGGGGGCCACGGCGTCCTCGATGTCGAGGATGACGATGTCCGCGGCCGAGTCCTCGGCGGGCTGGAACCGTTCGGGCTGGGCGGCGTTGACCAGCAGCCAGGAGCGGGCGAGCTCCGGATCGATGCGCTGGCCGGGCACGGGCTGGAACGCGGGGGAGGGGGTGATCGCGGCGGGCAGGGTCACGGTCATGAGGGGCTCCTTCACGGGGCTGGGGCGTCGGGCCGAGGTCGCGGGCGGGGTGCCTCGCGCGGCGGACGGCCGGGGGACGGACCAGGTGGGCCCTGAGCGAGCGGCGTCGGTTCGACGCCGAAGGGCGCCGCGGGTGTGCGGCGCGTCCACAGCACAGTACACGCCACCGTGTCCGACGTCACCCGGGTGGGCGTGGATCTCGGCTCAGAAGGGGTGACGGGTGCGGGGGGAGCGCGTAGCGTTCATCGGGGTCCGGACGACGTCGGCCGCGCAATGGGGCGCGGCCCTCCGCGCGTCGGTCGGGCCGCGACACACCCCTGCCCACCGGACCACGAGGACGCTCAATGACGAGGATCCCCGCCGAGGACGAGGCCGTGACGGCGCCGTCCTCCCCGCTCGACAACGCCCTGGCCCAGCTCTCCGCCGCCGTGAAGACGCTCGGCTACGACGAGGGCCTGCACCAGATGCTCGCCGCCCCCCGCCGCGAGATGGCCGTCTCCATCCCCCTGCGCCGCGACGACGGCTCCACCGAGGTGCTCCGCGGCTACCGCGTGCAGCACAACTTCTCCCGCGGCCCGGCCAAGGGCGGCGTGCGCTTCAGTCAGGACGTGGACCTGGACGAGGTCCGCGCGCTGGCCATGTGGATGACCTGGAAGTGCGCCCTGTTGGACGTGCCCTATGGCGGCGCCAAGGGCGGGGTGGCCATCGACCCCCGCCAGTACTCGAAGGCCGAGCTCGAGCGCGTCACCCGCCGCTACACCTCCGAGATCCAGCCGATCATCGGCCCCGAGGTGGACATCCCCGCCCCGGACGTGGGCACGGACGAGCAGACCATGGCCTGGATGATGGACACCTACTCGGTGAACGTCGGCCACACCACGCTCGGCGTGGTCACCGGCAAGCCCGTCGCGCTCGGCGGCTCGCTGGGCCGCGCCTCCGCCACCTCGGCGGGCGTGGTCCACGTGGCGCTCGCCGCGCTCGAGCACCTCGGCATCGAGCCGTCGCAGGCGACGGCGGCGGTCCAGGGCTTCGGCAAGGTCGGCGCCGGCACGGTCGAGCTGCTCGAGGCGGCCGGCGTGAAGGTCGTGGCCGTGTCCGACCAGTACGGCGCCGTGCGCGACGACGAGGGCCTGCACTACGACGCCCTGCAGAAGCAGCTCTGGGACACCGGCTCCGTGAAGGACACCCCCGGCACCGAGCCCATGGACGCGGACGAACTGCTCGAGATGGACGTGGACCTCGTGGTCCCGGCCGCCGTGCAGTCCGTGCTGACCGAGGAGAACGCCCCGCGCGTGCGCGCCCGGCTGGTCGTGGAGGGCGCCAACGGCCCCACCACGGGCGAGGCCGACCGCATCCTCTCCGAGAAGGGCGTCCTGGTCGTCCCGGACATCCTGGCCAACGCCGGCGGCGTGATCGTCTCCTACTTCGAGTGGGTCCAGGCGAACCAGGCCTACTGGTGGAGCCGCGAGGAGGTGGACGAGCGCCTGAAGCGGCGCATGGTCGCCGCGTGGCAGGCCGTGCTGGCCACCTCCGAGAGCCGCCGCGTGAGCCTGCGCGAGGCCGCCACCCTGACCGCCGTGCAGCGCGTGGCCGAGGCCCACCGCACCCGCGGCCTCTACCCGTGACGGGGGGCGGCCCCGCCGCCTGACCCCGTCCGGCCGCCCGAGCGCGGCCCCGCTGCCCGACCGCGGGCCGACGGCCCGGAACCCCCGGAGGTTCCGGGCCGTCGTCGTGGACGGACTCGTCCCTGATGTGCCCCCGGCCCGTGACATCCGTCTCTATTTCGAATTTTGACGATCAGGCGTGGACGGACCGCCCGGATGATGTTTGAATTTGAAACAAGTTCGGAGGCCGAGGCGCCGCCCGCCGTGGCGGCCCACCCCGGACACACCAGACAGACCCGCTGAAAAGGAGCACCCCATGCGCGCCATCACCCCCGGCACCTGGAACCTGGACGCCGCGCACTCGGACGTCGACTTCGTCGTCCGCCACGCCGGCATCTCCAAGGTCCGCGGCACCTTCCACGCCGTGGAGGGCCAGCTCGTCATCGCCGAGGAGTTCACCCAGTCCTCCGTCGAGGTGACCGTCGACGTCGCCTCCATCAGCACCAAGAACGAGGGTCGCGACGCCCACCTGCGCTCCGCCGACTTCTTCGACGTGGAGCAGTTCCCCACCATGACCTTCCGCTCCACAGAGGTCCGCGGCGAGCCCGAGGAGTTCACCCTGGTCGGCGAGCTGACGCTGCACGGCGTCACCCAGACCGTGGAGCTCGAGGCCGAGTTCGGTGGCCAGGACAAGGATCCCTTCGGCGTGACCCGCGTGGGCTTCGAGGCCACGGGCGAGATCTCCCGCAAGGACTTCGGCCTGACCTGGAACGCGGCCACCGAGGCCGGCGGCCTCCTGGTCTCGGACAAGGTGAAGCTCGAGATCGGCGCCGCCTTCGTGCTGCCCGAGGCCGACGCCCAGGCCTGAGCCCGAGCACCGCACAGGTCGCTGTGCACCCGTCTGAATGAGACGCATCCCCCGGACCGGGCCCCTCGATGAGGGGCCCGGTCTGCTCACGCTATTCTCAGCTTTCATGGACACACCTTCGGATGCCGCCAGGGTCGCCGCCGAGGAGCGGGCCAGGGCTCTCATCGACGAGCAGTTCCGGCGCGCTGGTTGGTCCGTGCAGGACGGCGCTCAGAAGAACCTCATGGCGTCGGCGGGCGTCGCCGTTCGCGAGGTGACCATGCGGGCCGGCCACGGACGTGTCGACTACCTGCTGTACGTCGATCGCCGCCCAGTCGGCGTGATCGAGGCCAAGCCGGTGGGGACGACGCTGGCCGGAGTGGAGTGGCAGTCCGGCATGTACGCCGACGGCCTGCCGGATGACGCACTCAAGCGGGCGGTCGTGGTCGACGGCCGCCTGCCGTTCGTCTTCGAGTCCACGGGGTCCGAGTCATACCTGACCAATGGATACGATCCGAACCCGCGCGCGCGACGGGTCTTCTCGATCCCCCGGCCGGAGTACTTCTCTCAGCTGATGCGGGACGCGGAGGCCGACCCGGACGCGCCGACCTGGCGCGGCAAGGTGCGCGCCATGCCGCCCCTGCAGACGGAGGGCCTGCGCCCGGCGCAGATCGACGCCGTCCGCGGGCTGGAGCGGTCTCTGGCAGAGCAGCGGCATGATCGTTCACTGATCCAGATGGCCACCGGCGCCGGCAAGACGTTCACGGCCATCACGGCGGCGTACCGACTGCTCGCGCACGGCGGGTTCCGCCGCATCCTGTTCCTGGTGGACCGCAACAACCTGGCGGACCAGACACTGGCGGAGTTCGAGAACTACCGCCTGCCGGGTGACGGCCGGCGGTTCACCGAGGTCTACCCGGTGGACAAGCTGCGTCGCGCGGGGATGAGGGACTCCGCCAACGTGGTGATCTCCACGATCCAGCGGGTGTACGCGGGGTTGCAGGGCAAGGAGGTGCCGGACTCGGACGATCCGATGCTGGACGAGTTCGTCCCGGACCGCCCGGTGACCGTGGACTACAGCGCAGACCTTCCCCCGGAGTCCTTCGACCTGGTGATCGTGGATGAGGCGCACCGGTCGATCTACGGCGTGTGGCGGGGCGTGCTGGAGTACTTCGACGCCCACGTGGTGGGGCTGACGGCCACCCCGGGGAAGCAGACGCTCGGCTTCTTCCGCCAGAACCTCGTCTCCGAGTACACCTACCCCCAGTCGGTCGCCGACGGCGTGAACGTGGACTTCGACCTCTACCGGATCCGAACTCAGATCTCGGAGGAGGGGTCGACCATCGAGGCCGGGACGGTGGTTCCGGTGCAGGACAAGTCGACTCGGATCGAGCGCTTCGAGACGCTCGACGAGGACCTCGACTACACGCGCACGCAGCTGGACCGCGCGGTCGTGTCCACGAACCAGATCCGCCTGGTCCTGGAGGTGTTCCGGGATCGGCTGTTCACGGAGATCTTCCCGGGACGCACCGAGGTGCCCAAGACGCTGATCTTCGCCAAGGACGACAACCACGCGGAGAGCATCGTCCGCACGGTCCGCGAGGTGTTCGGCAGGGGCAACGAGTTCGCGGCCAAGATCACCTACAGCGCCCGAGACCCCAAGGGCCAGTTGCAGGCGTTCAGGAACTCGCCGGCCCTGCGTGTGGCCGTGACGGTGGACATGATCGCCACCGGCACGGACGTGAAGCCGCTGGAGTGCGTGCTGTTCATGCGCGATGTCCGCTCGGCCCAGTACTTCGAGCAGATGAAGGGCCGTGGCGCCCGCACCATCCCGGATGCCGACTTCCAGGCGGTGACGCCGGACGCCGCGACGAAGACGCGGTTCGTGATCGTGGACGCCGTCGGCGTGACCGAGCACGACTTCGTGGACCCGCCGCTCAACCGCCAGAAGGCCGTCCCACTGAAGAAGCTCCTGGAGAAGGCCGCGTCACTGACGATCACCGAGGACGAAGCCGCCACCTTGGCCTCGCGGCTGGCCAAGCTCGAACTGGAGCTCTCCGACTCCGAGCGGCAGGAGCTGGACGACGTGGCCGGCGGCTCCGTCCGTCAGATGGTGAAGGACCTCGTGGCAGCCGTGGACGCCGATGAGCAGGCGTCGGTGCGTGCGGAGGCCGCCGCCCGGGGTGAGGACGAAGACAGGGCGCTCGAGGAGCACATCGAGCGGGCCGTGACACCCTTGGCCGCGAATCCGGACCTGCGGATGCGCATCCTCGAGCTGCGCCGGGCGCATGATCGTGTGATCGACGAGGTGAGTGCCGATGTGCTCCTCGACGCCTACGGCGTGGTGGATGCGGACAAAGCCCGTTCCGTGGTCGAGTCCTGGTCCGCCTACCTGGAAGAGCACCGTGATGAGATCACGGCGGTGCAGGTGATGTTCGAGGCGGGTGAGAGGCGGCTGCAGTACGCGCAGGTGGCCGAGCTCGCCGAACGGATCAAGCGCCCGCCGTATTCGTGGACGCCCGAGATCCTCTGGAAGGCGTACGAGTCCCTCGACGCCGGCCGGGTGCGGAGGAGCGATCACCACACCCTCACGGATCTCGTCTCCCTGCTGCGGTTCGCCACGGGCACCGATGACGAGCTCGTGCCCTTCGCCGACCGCGTGCGGGAGAACTACGCCGGCTGGCTGCTGGCCCAGGAGCAGGCCGGAGCCGAGTTCTCCGACACGCAGCGGTGGTGGCTGGACCGGATGGTGGAGGTGATCGGCGCGTCCGCCGAGCTGACCGTGGACGATCTGGAGGGCGCGCCCTTCACCGACCGCGGGGGCATCGACGGTGCCGTCCGCGACCTCGGCCCGCGGGCAGGGTTGCTGATCGAGGAACTGAACGAGGAGTTGACGGCGTGACGGGGCAGTGGGAGTGGACGACGCTCCGGGAGGTTCTCGTCCCGCAGCCGAACAAGAAGCCGTTGCAACAGGGCTGGAGTCCGAAGTGCATCCCCTCTCCGTCGCCCGACTCCGAGACGTGGGGCGTCTTGAAGACCACTGCGATTCAACCGGGCCGATTCGACGAGACACAGAACAAGGAGCTCCCAGCGACTCTTGCGCCCCGCCCGGCGATCGAAGTGCAGCAAGGTGACCTGTTGATGACGTGCGCGGGCCCGCGATCTCGCTGCGGCATTCCTGCCCTGGTGCGATCGACTCGCCCGCGGCTCATGATGTCCGGCAAGATGTACCGCTTCCGCCCGGTGGAGGGTGTGGACTCTGCCTTTCTTGAGAAGTGGTTGCTCTCTGCTGAGGCACAGGCGCGGATTGACGCGATGAAGACGGGGATCAGCGATAGCGGCCTGAACCTGACTCAGGATCGGTTCCTCGCGCTTCCTGTCCCTATGCCGGGCATGGAGGAGCAACGTCGGATCGTGGACATCGTCGAGGAGCACTTCGCGCGGCTCGACGTTGCTGAGGGGTCTTTAGATGTGGCTGACAAGCGCTTGGAAGGTTTGGTAGAGAGTGCAATTCAGTTATGCCTGGACTGGGGCAGTGTGCGGCAGGTTGAATTGAGAAGTCTCCTTGCGGAGCCCCTTGCGAATGGCCGCTCGGTTCCTACGCGGGAGGATGGATTCCCTGTAATTCGATTGACCGCGATTCGCGACGGGTGGGTTGACCCATTGCAGAGAAAGGGAGGTGACTGGAGTCGAAACGACGCCAAGAAGTGGCTGATTCGTCCGGGTGACTTTCTGCTGTCGCGCGGTAACGGTTCTTTGGGCCTTGTCGGACGAGGGGGGCTTGTTCTGGATGATCCTGGTGAGGTTGCATTTCCCGACACCATTGTTCGCCTTCGCCCGAATAGAGAGAAGATCGATCTGGACTATCTTTCCATGTTGTGGAACTCGCGATTAGTTCGTCGACAAATTGAGTCCAGGGTCAGGACTACCGCGGGGATCTACAAGATCAATCAAGAAGCGCTCAAGTCCATCGAAATTCCCGTGCCCAGTCTTGAAGTCCAGGGCCGCCTGGCATCCTCAATCGGAGGAGTTCGCTTGGCGGGACGACGCATTGCAGGCGTGGTGGAAGCCGAGCGGCGGCGCACCGCGGCCCTCCGCCGCGCGATCCTCACCGCTGCCTTCGCCGGCCGCCTGAGCGGACGCTCGACGGACACGGAGGTCATCGAGGAGCTGGTGGCGTCGAGGTGAGTCGCCCGCTGCTACTCACGGCGCGTCGTCATTGCAGTCGTCATTGCACGTATCATTGCAACGTTGCAATGAGGGAGGGGTGTTGATGCTCGACGAGGTCCTCGCGCAGCTCCGCAGCACGGGTTCGGAGACCGCGCTGATCGAGGTCAAGTCTGCCGCAGGGGGGTGTCCGAGGTCGGTGCGCGAGACCCTCAGCGCCTTCGCCAACGCCCGTGGCGGCGTCGTCGTACTCGGCCTGGACGACTCCACCTTCGAGCCCACGGGCGCCGATGCGCCCGCCCTCCGGGACGCGCTGGCAGGGATGGCCGCGGATGACATGACGCCCCCCGTGCGAGGAGTCATCAGCATCGAGAACGCGGAGGGCGGCCACCAGGTGGTGGTCATGGAGGTCCCCGAGTTCGCCCCTGACCAGAAGCCCTGCTACATCACCGCCGCCGGCCGCTACCAGGGCTCCTACACCCGGAGCGACGAGGGTGACCGGCGCCTGACGGCCTATGAGATCGACCGGCTCATCGAAGGCCAGGGGCAGCCGCAGCATGACCGCGAACCGGTGCACGGAGCCACGGCGGATGACCTGCGGCCGGACCTCGTGGAGGCCCTCACCGGCCGACTGCGGACCGTTCAGCCGCGCGCCTTCGGCTCCCTGACGGATCAGGAGTGCCTGCGGCGGGCCAACGTCCTCGTCGACGCAGACGGGGTCCTCGTCCCCACTCTCGCCGGGCTGCTGGCGTGCGGCGAATACCCCCAGGGATTCTTCCCCCAGCTCAGCATCTCCGTCGTGGTCCTCCCCGGAACGACGTTCGGCGACACCGGGCCGCACGGCGAGCGCTTCGTGGACAACCGCACGTGCGAGGGGCCCCTCGTGGACATGATCGCGGATGCCCGCGACGTGCTCGTCCGGCACATGTCCCGGGCCTCCGTCATCGACGGGACAGGCAGGGCGGACCGCCTCGAATACCCACTCGAGGTGATCCGCGAGCTGCTCGTCAACGCCGTGATGCACCGGGACTACTCGGCGGGGGCCCGGGGGACCCAAGTGCAGGTGGAGCTCTACCCCGACCGCCTCGTGGTGCGGAGCCCGGGCGGCTTCTTCGGCCCCGTGGACCCGTCTTCCTTCGGCGAGCCGGACGTCTCCTCCTCCCGGAACAGCGTCCTGGCACGGCTCCTCTCCGACCTGCCGGGCTCCGACGGCAGGATGATCCCCGAGAACCGCGGATCCGGAATCCCGACCGTGCTGAAGGTGCTCGAGGCCGCCGGCATGGTCCCGCCCGAGTTCCACAGCACGCTGACGCGAGTCGAGGTGGACGTGGCCCACGACTCCCTCCTCACGGCGGAGACCCACGAATGGATTCAGGGGCTGGGCCAGGACGGACTGACGCAGTGGCAGATCCAGGCACTCGCCCTGGCCCGCAGCGGGCGGACCGTGCGGAACCAGACGCTGCAGGGATGGGGCGCCCATCAGGCGGACGCCACGCGGGAGCTGTCCGACCTCGTGCGGCGCGGGCTCACCGTCAAGCTGGGCGACCGCCGGGGTGCCAGGTACACGCTGAACCCCGACTACGTGCCGCCGGCCGCCGAGACGGGTGCGGGAGGGCTGAGCGAGCGGCAGCAGGCCATCCTCCGTGCCCTTGCCGACGGCCCCATGAAGGCCACGGAGGTGGGTGACGCCGTCGGCACCTCCTACCGGACCGCCATGAACGCGCTGAACGACCTCATCGAGGCCGGGCTGGTCGAACCCACCGCCCCGCCCCGCAGCAGAAGACGCCGCTACCGGCTCACCCCCCAGGAGGAAACCGCATGACCGTCGACGCCCGCCGCCTGGTGGACAAGCTCTGGTCCTACGTCCACGTCCTGCGGGACGACGGCGTGGGCGTGCTGGACTACACCGAACAGCTCACCTACCTGCTGTTCCTCAAGATGGCCCACGAGCGCGCCACCCGCCCGCTCAAGCCGGAGCAGGTGCTGCCGGAGCAGTACTCGTGGCAGCGCCTCATGGATGCGCGCGGACAGGACCTCGAAGCGGTCTACACCGGCATGCTCCAGGGGCTCTCCCGTGAGCCCGGTGTCGTCGGCACCATCTTCCGGAAGGCGCAGAACCGCATCCAGGACCCGGCCAAGCTCCGCAGGATCATCGTGGACCTCATCGGCGCACAGCAGTGGTCCCAGTCCGGCACGGACCTCAACGGCGACGCCTACGAGGCCATCCTCGCGCGCAGCGCGTCCGACGGAAGCTCCGGTGCCGGCCAGTACTTCACCCCCCGTGCTCTCATCGAGGCGATCGTGGACGCGGTGGACCCCACGGTGGAGGACACCGTGGTGGACCCGGCCGCCGGCACCGGCGGATTCCTCCTCGTGGCGCATGACCACGCCTCCCGGGAGGCGAGTTCCATGACGCCCACCCAGCGGGAGAAGCTGAGGGACGACTTCGTCCACGGCTACGAGCTGGTGGACGCCACCGCGCGGCTCGCCGCGATGAACCTCCTGCTCCACGGCATGGGCCGCTATGACGGAGACTCGCTGATCGACGTCCGGGACTCCCTGACGTCCGCGCCCAGCCGCCGCTGGTCCGTGGTCCTCTCCAACCCGCCTTTCGGGCGCAAGTCCTCCATGACCGTGGTGGGCGACGACGGCCGTGAGGTGCGGGAGGACCGCGAGATCGTCCGCCAGGACTTCGTGGCCACCACCAGCAACAAGCAGCTGAACTTCGTCCAGCACATCATGACGATCCTGGACGTGAATGGGCGGGCCGCCGTCGTGCTCCCTGACAACGTGCTGTTCGAAGGCGGTGCCGGCGAGGTGATCCGACGCAAGCTCCTCACGGACTTCCACCTCCACACGCTCCTGCGCCTGCCCACGGGCATCTTCTACGCCCAGGGCGTCAAGGCGAACGTGATCTTCTTCGACAAGAAGCCGGCCCGTCCCGGCGAGGTCTGGACCGATGCGATGGCCGTGTACGACCTCCGGACCAACAAGCACTTCACCCTCAAGCAGAGCCCCCTCCGCAGAGCCGACCTGGATGAGTTCGTGTCCGGATACCGGCGTCCGGAGGCGCAGGTCGGGGAACGGTGGAAGACCTTCACCTACGACGAGCTCATCGCCCGCGACAAGGCCAACCTGGACATCACGTGGCTGCGCGACGAGACCCTCGAGGACATGGACAACCTGCCGTCCCCGGACGTTCTGGCCCGGGAGATCGTCGAGGACCTCACCGCAGCTCTCGCCGAGTTCGAAGCCGTGGCCGTCTCGCTGGAGGAGCAGCTCTCGTCAGCGGACGGAACGCAGGAGGACCGCTGACCCCTCGCAGAGGGGCCCGGTCCGCTCGTAGTGTGGGGGACATGATGGCTTCGAAGACCCCGCACCAGAACGTCACGTTCGACCTGCCCACCAAGGACGGCGACCAGACGGGCCACGGCTACCTCGCGCTGCCCGCCTCCGGGAAGGGCCCCGGCGTGATCGTGATCCAGGAGTGGTGGGGTCTGGTGGACCACATCAAGGATGTGTGCGACCGCCTCGCCGACCTCGGCTTCGTCGCGCTCGCCCCCGACCTCTACGGAGGCTGGATCGCCCACGACGGCGACGAGGCCGGCGAGATGATGCAGAACCTGCCCGCCGAGGAGGGCGCCCGCCAGCTCGCCGGTGCCGTCGACTGGCTCCTGGCCCGGGACGAGGTGACCTCGCAGACCGTGGGCGCGATCGGCTTCTGCATGGGCGGCGGCTTCGTGCTCGCCCTCGCGGCCCAGCAGGGGGACAAGGTCTCCGCCGCCGTGCCCTTCTACGGCGTGGGCCAGGGCGTGCCCGGTGACTTCTCCGGCGTCACCGCCGCCGTCCAGGGCCACTACGCCGAGCAGGACGACTCCTTCCCCGTCGAGGACGCGCGGAGGCAGGAGCAGCAGATCCGCGAGGAGTCCGGGGCCGACGTCGAGTACTTCTACTACGACGCCCCGCACGCCTTCCACAACGACGAGAACCCCCAGGGCAACTACCGGCCCGAGGCCGCCGCCCTCGCCTGGGACCGCGCGGTCTCCTTCCTGAAGGAGAAGGTCCGCTGAGCGGCTCCCGTGGCGGCCGGGGCGGGAAGTCCCGCGCGAGCAGGGGCGGCCCCGCCCGGTCCACCCGCTCCGGCGGGCGTGGCGTGGCCAAGGGCGTGAAGCCCGCGGGCCGCGCCGGGGGCGAGGGCCGGCGTCGTCCCGCGCCCGCGCCGCCGGCCGACCTGCCCGTCCCGCCGGAGACCCTCTTCCTGGCCACCATCCCCGGGGCCACGCCGTCCACGTGGGTGGAGCGGTTCACCACGCGCCAGCGCACGGTGCAGCTCGTCAACCACGACGACGCCGCCCAGCTGGCCCACCTCGCCCACGACGACGCCGGTCAGCCCCGCCACTTCCTGCCGCAGCTGGGCTATGTGCGGCGCCGACGCGACGTGTCCGCCGAGGAGTTCCTGCGCGCCGGCGGCGTCGACCCGGGCCACGTGCACCTCGTGGGCGTGTACTCCGAGCTGCCGGTGGTGTGCGTGGGCAAGGACCACCTGCTCGCCGCCTGGGACGTGGACGCGGACGGCCCCGTGCCGCCCGCCGAGCTCGACCCGGACGAGGAGCTGGACCCCGCCCGCTTCGCCCCGGCCCCCAGCGCAGAGCCGATGGACGCCGCCGAGCCGCCCGGCGCGGGCGAGCGGATGGCCCTGGAGATCGCCGCGGCTGGCGCCGGCCACGTCGTGCTGCCGATGTCCGTGGCCCGCATGTTCGGCCGCAAGGACGTGATCGTGCTGCCGCTGGCCTCCACCCTCGACGACACCGTGGGCCTGTCCCGCGCCGACCGCGAGGCCGCCGCCACGCGGTCCGCGCTCGCGGACGAGCAGGCGCGGGCCGAGGCGGAGGCGGGCGCCGCCGTCGTCGACGGGCCGGATCCCGCGCGCCACGGCGACGACGACGCCCGCCACCCCGGCTGGGACGTCGCCCTGGCCTGGCTCAAGGCGGCCGACTCGGAGCTCGTGCAGGCGTTCGTGGGGGTGGCGCGCGGGCGGCGGGGCGCCAGCTCGCGCTGAGGGCGGGCGCGCCTATGCTCGGAATGAGCCGCATCACACTCAAGGAGGGCGCATGTCCGAGCATCAGCAGCACGTCGGCCGCCGGGACCCCCGGATCAGCGACGAGGCCATCGAGCGCGGCCGCCGCGCCCACGAGCTCGACCGCGCGCACGTGTTCCACTCGTGGAGCGCGCAGCGCGACCTCACACCCATGACCATCCTCGACGCCGAGGGGTCGTGGGTGTGGGACGGCGAGGGTCGGCCCATGGTCGACTTCAGCGGGCAGCTCGTCTTCACGAACGTCGGCCACCGCCACCCGAAGATCGTGGCCGCGATCCGGGAGCAGGCCGAGACGCTCGCCACCGTGGCCCCGCAGCACGTCAACGACGCCCGGTCCGAGGCGGCCCGGCTGATCACGGAGCGGCTGCCGGAGTCCATCAACCACGTGTTCTTCACGAACGCGGGCGCGGAGGCCAACGAGCACGCGGTGCGGATGGCACGCCTGCACACGGGCCGGCACAAGGTGCTCTCCGCGTACCTCTCGTACCACGGCGCCACGCGCCTGACGGCGAACCTGACCGGCTCCCTGCGGCGCGTGGGCTCGGACTCGGCGTCCGACGGCGTCGTGCACTTCCAGCCCGCGTACACGTACCGCTCCGCGTTCGGCTCGGAGAGCGACGAGCAGGAGGCCGAGCGCGCGCTGGCCCACCTGCGCGACGTGATCGAGCTCGAGGGCCCCTCCACCGTGGCCGCCGTGATCCTCGAGGCCGTCCCCGGCACCGCGGGCATCTTCCTGCCGCCGCCCGGCTACATGGCCGGCGTCAAGGAGCTGTGCCGTGAGCACGGGATCCTGCTGATCATCGACGAGGTCATGGTCGGCTTCGGCCGCGTGGGCGAGTGGTTCGGCCACCAGCTGACGGGCGTCACCCCGGACATCGTCACGTTCGCCAAGGGGGTCAACTCCGGGTATGTGCCGTTGGGCGGCGTCGCCATGAGCGACGACGTCTACGAGAGCTTCGCGACCACGCCCTACCCCGGCGGCCTGACCTACTCGGGCCACCCCCTCGCGTGCGCGGCCGCCGTCGCCGCGATCACCGCGATGGAGGAGGAGGGCATGGTCGCCCACGCGAAGCGCATCGGCGAGGAGGTCATCGGGCCGCGCCTGGCCGAGATCGCCGCGGCCCACCCGAGCGTGGGCGACGTGCGCGGCGCCGGCGCGTTCTGGGCCGTCGAGCTGGTGAAGGACCGGCAGACCCGGGAGCGGCTGGCCCCGCTCGGTCAGGTCGCGCCCGTGATGGGGCGGATGATGGCCGAGGCCAAGGACCGCGGGCTGCTGCTGTTCATGGCCGAGAACCGGTTCCACCTGTGCCCGCCGCTGAACATCTCGGACGAGGACCTGCGCTTCGGCCTCGACGTGCTCGACCAGGTCCTCGCCCTCGCCGACGAGGAGGTCGCGGCCGGCTGACGGGACCCGCCCCCCAGCCCCGCCTCGCCCTGCCCGCCCCCGCCCAGCGTTTTCGAACGTGAAAGGGGGGTTCTCAGCGCTTTCGGTCGTGAGATTGGCCCTATCTCACGACCGAAAGTGCGCGTGGCGCGAGGATGCGCGAAGCGGGGTGCGCGGCGCCGGGGTCAGCCGAGCCGGCCGGCCTCCGAGGCCTCGAACTCCTCCTCGTCCTCGGGCACCGGCTCGGTGCCGCGGGCGCGGGCGATCGCCGTCATGAGGTGGTACACCACCAGGGCGGCGACCGTGCCGAGCGTGATGCCACCGAACACGAGCCCGCCCACCACGAGCTGGGGGTCGGCGATCGCGATGATCAGCCCCGCACCCGCCGCCATGAGGTTCACGGTGTTGGAGAAGTCCACACGGTTCTGCACCCAGATGCGCACGCCCATCATGCCGATCATCCCGTAGAGGATGATGCCCGCGCCGCCGGCCACCCCGGCCGGGATGGTGGCGACGGCGGCCCCGAACTTCGGCAGGAACGCGAGGGCGATCGCGGTCAGGCCGGCCACCCAGTACGCCGCCGTCGAGTAGACGCGCGAGCTGGCCATCACGCCGATGTTCTCCGCATACGTGGTGGTGCCGACGCCGCCGCCCGCGCCGGAGAGCATGGTGGACAGGCCGTCCGCGATCAGGGCACGGCCGGTGAGCGGGTCCAGGTCGCGCTTGGTCATCAGCCCGACGGTCCTGACATGGCCGATGTTCTCCGCGACCAGCACGAGCACGACGGGCAGGAACAGGGGCAGCAGTTCCCAGCGCAGCTCCGGGCCGTGGAAGGGCGGCAGCCCGATCCAGGCGGCCTCCCCGACGGCGGCGAAGTCCACCTGGCCCTGCGCGAGGGCCAGCACGTAGCCCACCACGATGCCCACGAGGATGGACAGGCGGCCCAGGAGCCCCCGGAACGTCACGGCCGTGAGCACCACCGCCAGGGCCGTGCCGAACGTGGTGACCGGCACCTCCTGCATGGCCGTCGTCGTGGCGCCGGCGAGGTTGAGGCCGATCAGGGCCACGATCGTGCCCATCACCGCCGGCGGCATGAGCGCGTGGATCCAGCCGGTGCCGGCGCGGTGCACGATCACGCCGATCACCGTGAGCAGCAGGCCCGTCACGAGGATGCCGCCGAGCGCGGCCCCCGTGCCGCCGATCGTGGCGGCGGCCGTCAGCGGTGCGATGAACGCGAACGAGCTGCCCAGGTACGAGGGCAGGCGGTTGCCCGTGATGACCAGGAAGAGCAGGGTGCCGAGGCCGGAGAAGAGCAGCGCCGTCGTCGCGGGCATGCCGGTCAGGGCGGGCACGAGCACGGTGGCGCCGAACATGGCCATCACGTGCTGCACGCCGATGCCCACGGTCCGCGGCCAGCTCAGCCGCTCGTCCGGGGCGACGACGGTGCCCGGGGTGATGGTCCGGCCGTCGCCGTGGAGGCGCCAGCCGGGGCCGCGTGAGGGCCGGGTGGGGGTGGGGGGCGGTGCGGTGGGGGGCGGGGGGGCGGCTGGGCGGGGAGGCCGGGGGGGTGGAGGGGGCGGGGGGGGGGGGCGTGGGGCGGTTGGGGCGGCGGGTGAAGGTGGGGCGGGGCGGCGCGGGCTAGCGGGGGGGCGCCACGGTGGAGGGGCGGCGGATGT
>NZ_VIGS01000042.1:0-20028 GCF_006704135.1 Micrococcus sp. R8502A1 | reverse complement strand
TATTGTTTAGAGGAGTGACGACAACGCTGACTCCCCCGTAAGGCGATCGTCGGCAGCGTCTGATGTGTATAGGGTACAGGGTCATGGTGCGAGTCCTCCGGGGAAGGCGGTCGGCTGAACGCGAGGTGAACGGGTGCCCCCACCCTGCGACGTCGGGTGTGCCGGCGCAAGCCTTGACGGGATCCCTCCGCGCCCGACGACGCTGCTCGCCGCCGTCGTCGGGGCGGTGGCCGACGCCCGGGCCCGGAGCGGGGGTCCGCCGAGGTGGGAGAGAATGGGGGCCATGTCTGTCCGCTCCCTGCTCCCGGACCTCGGCGCCCCCGCGACCGGGGCCCCCGAGGCCGCCGTCCCCCCGTTCGCCCGGGCGGTGCTGTGGGCGCACGGGGACGACGCGTGGCGGGGCGAGGGCGGCTGGACCGTGCTCCTGGACGGCCCCGACCGGCTCCGCCGACTCTCCGCGCTGTGGCAGGCCGCCGTCGCCGGGCGACCGGACCCGACGGCCCCGCTGCGGGGCTGGATCTCCTCGACCTTCGCCGACGACTCGCCTGAGCCCGCGGTCCTGCGCATCCCCGCGGATCTGCGCCGCGCCACGCCGTCCGGCGTGCGGGACGTGGCCCAGCACGTGGACGCGGACGCGCTCGCAGCCGCCGTCGCCGCGGACCGCGGAGCCCGGCTGCTGGCCGACGGCGAGGTGCCCCTGCCCGCCGACGTCGCCGACCGTGCGTGGGACGACGCCGGTTACGCGGCTGGCGTGCGCGAGCTGCTGACGCGGATGGCCGACTCGGGCGGGGAGCTGGCGAAGGTCGTGATCAGCCGCACGATGACCGTCCCCGCGGACGACGCCGACCTGTGGCGGGCGATCGGGGCCCTGCGCCGCGAGTACCCGCAGACCTGGGTGTTCGCCGTCGGCGGGCTGCTGGGCGCCACGCCCGAGGTCCTCGCCACGCGGCACGCGGGGCTCGTGGGCTCGCGGGTGCTGGCGGGGTCCATGCCGCGCGGCGCGGACGAGGAGGAGGACGCCGCGCTGCGGGAGCGTCTGGCCTGTGATCCGCGGCTGGCGGAGGAGCATCGCTGGGCGGCGCGGTCGGTGCTGGACGCGCTGGCGCCCGTCGTCGACCTCGCCGATGACGACCCCGCGCCCACCGTCCTGACCCTGCCGAACGTGCACCACCTGGCCACGTCCGTGCGCGGCCGGCTGCGGGATGGGCGGGGGACCGTGCTGGACGTGGTGGCCGCGCTGCATCCGACGGCGGCCGTCGGCGGGACCCCCACGCCGGACGCGGTGCGGGTGATCGCGGAGGTCGAGCCCGTGGACCGCGGCCGCTACGCCGGGCCGGTCGGGTGGCTGGATCAGGACGGCGACGGCGAGATCGCCCTGGCACTGCGCTGCGGCCAGCAGGTGCCCGGCGGGGTGCGGCTGCAGGCCGGGGGCGGGATGGTCCCGGGAGCGGTGCCCGAGGAGGAGGTCACGGAGATCCGGGCCAAGTTCCTGCCGATGCGCCGAGCGCTGGGCGTCGCCGCGGACTGAGGCCTCCCGTGCCGTGCCCCCCCGTTCGCGTCACCCACGCTTTCGTGTAGGAAACGGCGGCGTGTCGCGGTGCTTTCGTGTGAGAAACGGCGCCGCACCTCGGAGTCGCGTGGGCGGCGGGGGAACGGCGCCCCGGAGCGTTCACACCGTTTCTCGAACGAAAGCGTCCTGGGGCCCGCCGTTTTCCGAACGAAAGCGTCCGGGGAGGCGAGAAGACCCGCCGGCCACGGCCCCTCGCGGGGCGGGCCGACGGGTCGTCGCGTCGGTATGGGGGATCAGGCGGCGACGGCCATGGCCTCGTGGGCCGGCGTCGCGGCCTGGAGGCGGCGGGTGGCCTCGCGCTCGGCGAGGGCCGGCAGGAAGGTGGTGATGCGGGCGCCGCGCTTGAGGTCGGCGACGACCTCGCGGACGACCGAGCGGACGGTCTCGGCGGTGACGGTGCCCTCGAAGCGGCGGAGGAGGGTCTCCTCGACGCGCTGGAGCACGTGGCGCTGCATGAGGGGGCTCGGGGTGGCGGGCAGGTGGTGGCTGGTCGTGTTGATGCTCACGGTGAGCACCTCCTTCGGTTGCCGGACCATGAGTCCGGCGGATCGTCGCGGCGGGGCCGCGGGTGATGGGTTCGGTGGAGTCCCAACCTCGCGTTCCGTAAACGCTAGGTGAACTGCTTGTGAACAAGTTTACAGATTTCCTCCCGGAGTGCAACTCCGTGTTCACCAACGTGACCTGTGACACCCTGTTGCGCCCGCCTGTATGCCGCGAAATCGGCGCCATCACGCTACTTTCGTGTCGAGGCGCCACGAGCGCCAGGCGGACAGCTAGGTGAACAGAAGGTGAACAGCGCCGTTCATCTTCGCCCCCTGCCCCTCTGCCCGGCCCGGTGCGAGGCTGGGACCATGCGCCCCGACCGCCGCTCCGCCCCGACCTCTGCGGCCGCCCTCGCCCGCGAGGCCGTGATCCTCGCCGGTGCCGGTGCGGCGATCCTGCTCCAGGTGGCGCACCGGCCGGTGGGGGCCGGCGTCGCCGTCCACTCCCGGTTCACCGAGGACCCGATGCGCCGGCTCCGCCACACGCTCGCCTACATCTACGCGGTCACCCTCCCCGAGGCCGCGCCGTTGCGCGACGCGGTCGTCGACCGGGTGCGGGCGGCGCACCGCCTGGTCCGCGGGCTCGACGCCGGAGGCCACCCCTACGACGCCGCCGACCCGGACGCCCAGCTCTGGGTGGCCGCCACCCTCTATGCGATGGGGGAGCAGGTGCGCCGCCGGATGTGGGGCGCCCTCGACGCCGAGGACGCCGACCGCCTCTACCGCGGGTACGCCCCGCTCGCCACGAGCCTCGAGGTCCCCGCCTCCGCCTGGCCGGTCGACCGCGCGGCGTTCGCGGACTACTGGGACGACCGGGTGGCCCGGCTCGAGGTCACGGACGACGCGCGGCGGATCGCCGCCGACCTGTTCTCCGGCCAGGGCGTCCCCGCGCCGCTGCGGGCGGCCCTGCCCCTGGCCCGGTTCGTCACCGCCGGCCTCCTCCCGGGGCGCGTGCGCGCCGGCCTCGGCTGGTCCTGGACCGGGCGGGACTCCGTCCGGGAGGCACGCCTCTGGGGGCTGGCGCGGACCCTGTACCGGCCGCTGCCGGCGAGGGTGCGCGGCGTCGTCGTCCGCTGGGTCCTGCGGGGGCTGCCCCGGATGCCGGGGCCGCGCGGCGCCGTCGACGTGGAGGCGACCCGCCGCGAAGTCCGCCCCGTCTGGGAGAATGGTGCCGATGTCTGACTACCAGCCCCGCCGCCCCGGATCGAAGCCCACCCCGAACCGCCAGAGGGACCGCGCCGGCAAGCCGGCCCTCGGCCGCCCCGAGCGCGGCCTGATCGACGAGTCCGAGGCGCGCCAGCTCGCCGAGGACCGAGAGCGCATGCGCCGCGCCGGCGTCGGCCACCAGCTCTCCGCGCCCAAGCGCCGCGAGGCCGCCACCGCCGAGCGCCCCCAGGTGATGCCGAAGACCGAGGGCTGGACCCAGCCGATGGGCCCGGACGGCCGACCGCAGCTGCAGTTCAAGCAGCCGCGCGTCTCCCAGCCGCCCACCCACCTGGCCGACCTCACGCTGAAGGAACGGCAGGAGAAGGCCAAGGAGATCGGGCTGCCGGCGTTCCGCGCCAAGCAGCTCTCGGTGCACTACTTCGAGCACTACACCACCGATCCGGAGCAGATGACGGACCTGCCCAAGGACAAGCGGGAGGCGATCGCGGAGGCGTTCTTCCCGCCGCTGCTCACCGAGGTCCGGCGCATGGAGACCGACCGCGGGGACACCGTCAAGTTCCTGTGGCGGCTGTTCGACGGCGCTCTCGTGGAGTCCGTGCTGATGCGGTATCCCGGCCGCGTGACGCTGTGCGTGTCCAGCCAGGCCGGCTGCGGGATGAACTGCCCGTTCTGCGCCACGGGCCAGGCCGGGCTGACCCGCAACATGTCCACGGCGGAGATCGTGGAGCAGATCGTGCTGGCCAACCAGGTGATCGCCCAGGGCGGACTGGGCGGCAAGCGCAAGGATGGCGGGCACGACGCCGACCGCGTCACCAACGTCGTGTTCATGGGCATGGGTGAGCCCCTGGCCAACTACAAGCGCGTGATGGCCGCCGTGCACCGCATGGTGGACCCCTCGCCCGAGGGCCTGGGCATGTCCGCGCGGAACATCACGCTGTCCACCGTCGGCCTGGTGCCGGCCATCCGGAAGCTGGCCGAGGAGGGCGTGCCGCTGACGTTCGCGCTGTCCCTGCACGCGCCGGACGACGAGCTGCGCGACGAGCTGATCCCCGTGAACTCACGCTGGAAGGCGGACGAGGCGATCGACGCCGCGTACGACTACTTCGTGGCCACCGGGCGCAGGGTGTCCATCGAGTACGCGCTCATCAAGGACATGAATGACCACGCGTGGCGCGCCGACCTGCTGGCCAAGAAGCTCAACGCCCGGGGCAAGGGCTGGGTGCACGTGAACCCGATCCCGCTGAACCCGACGCCGGGCTCCATCTGGACCGCCTCGGAGAAGGACGTGACGCGCGAGTTCGTGGACCGGCTCAACGCCGCCGGCATCCCCACCACCCTGCGCGACACCCGCGGCAAGGAGATCGACGGCGCATGCGGCCAGCTGGCGGCCGAGGACGTCGACTGACCTGCCGAGGCCCCGCGCGCGGCGCCCACCGGCCCGTCCTCGGGCAAGCCGCGGGGCCGGCGTCGGGGAGCGCCGTCAGAAGCGGACGGTCTCGCTGTCGCCCGGCTCGGCGGTCCCGCCGGTGACCTTGGCCTTGACCAGCTCGACGGCGGTGGCCACCGCGCCCGGGGACTCCCAGAACTGGGCGGTCTGCACGTCCACGCGCACGAGCACGATCTGCGGATCCTCGGGGCTCGAGCCCTCACCGAAGAAGGCCTCGGTGGCCGGGTTCCAGAACTCCTTCTTGCGCGCGTCGTCGCGGACGAGCTGACCGTGGCCCGCGAGGGAGGCCCAGAAGTCCTTGTCCTGCACGGCGACGTTGACCGGGCGCTGCGGAGCGTCCGCGGCGACGTCGGAGGTGGCGCGCGTGAGGAACCAGAGCGTGCCGCCGTCCTCGGCCTGTTGCAGGCCCATCGGGCGGGTGACGAGCGTGCCGTCCCGCTCAGCGGTGGTCAGCATGCAGACGTTCACCTTCGCGAGCTTCTCGAGCAGACGGGCGCGGGGATCCTGGGTGCCCATGGCGTGACTCCTTCGTCGTCGGGTGCCGGCGCCCTGATGCGGCCACCGGCTCGTAGCACCGACCCTAGACACGGCCAGGCGGGCCCTGACCAGCGCTCAGCGGCGCACAGCCGCGGCGAGCCAGTCGACGGCGAGGGCGTAGCCCTGGACGCCCGCCCCGGCGATCACGACGTCGGCGACGGCGGAGACGTGCGAGTGGTGCCGGAACGCCTCGCGCCGGTGGACGTTGGAGATGTGCACCTCGGCGATCGGCCGGTCGACGGCGGCGAGGGCGTCCCGGATGGCGATGGAGGTGTGCGAGTACGCGGCGGGGTTGATGAGGACGCCAGCGTGGGAGGTGCGGGCCTCCTGGATCCAGTCGATGAGCTCGCCCTCGTGGTTGGACTGTCGGAAGTCCACGGTCAGCCCGTGCTCGGCCGCGCGGGCCTCGGTGAGCGCACGGACGTCGTCGAGGGTGGCCGTGCCGTAGACCTCGGGCTCGCGGGTGCCGAGCAGGTTCAGGTTGGGGCCGTTGAGCACGAGCAGGGGCAGGGCGGTAGTGGCGGTCATGCGGTCAGTCTAGGAAGCGACGACGACGGCTCCCGTCTCGGCCACGACAGTGCGTGGAAGGCGCCCGTTTCCCGAACGAAAGTGCCGGGACACGCCGCCGTTTCCCGAACGAAAGCGGGGTGGGGCGGAATAGGTGCGGCGGGGCGTCCGTTGTGGTCGGCAGGATGATCGCCGGCGTGAACGCGTCGGCCCCGCTGACGAAAGGACCCACCGTGGCCACCAAGGACCTGACCCTCGAGGAGTTCGGCTCCACCGTCGCCGAGAACGACACCGTCCTCGTGGACTTCTGGGCCGGCTGGTGCGGCCCCTGCAAGCAGTTCTCCCCGGTCTACGAGGCCGCCTCGGAGAAGCACGAGGACATCGTCTTCGCGAAGGTGGACACCGAGGACCAGCAGCAGCTGGCCGCGATGGCCGGCATCACCTCGATCCCCACGCTCATGGCGTTCCGCGGCGGCGTGCTGGTGTTCTCGCAGGCCGGCGCCCTCCCGGCGCCCGCCCTGGACCAGCTCCTCGAGCAGGTGAAGGGCCTGGACATCGCCGAGGTGCGCGCCATGGCCGAGCAGCAGGCCGGCGAGGCGGAGGCCGAGCCGAGCCAGGACGAGGCCGTGCAGTCCACCGCCTCGCACCTCGACGAGGTCAACGGCCGCTGACGCCGGCCGGCGACCGAGCATCCGCTCGGCTGCCCGGCGCGCCCGGCCTGATGCGCCCAGCCTGACCCGCCCGGCTCAGCGGCCCTCGAACGCCCCCTGCTGCCACTGCTCCACGAGCCACGGGCTGAACGCGCGGGGCACGGCGGCCAGGGCGGCGGTCAGCTCGGCCGGCTCCACCCAGCACCACTCCGCGACCTCGTCCCGCTCCGGGGCGGGGTCGCCGTGCATCCGGGCCCGGAACACGGGGCAGACCTCGTGCTCCTCCATGCCGGAGGCGTCCACGGCGCGGTAGCGGAAGTCGGGGAGCACCTCGACGACGTCGGACACCTCCACGCCCAGCTCCTGCGGGGCGCGGCGCAGCACGGCCTCCGCGGGGGACTCGCCGGGGCCGGGGTGCCCGCAGAACCCGTTGGTCCACACCCCGGGGAACGCCGCCTTGCCCAGCGCCCGGCGGGTGAGCAGGAACCGGTCGGCCTCGTCGTACACGTGACAGGAGAAGGCCAGGTGCAGGGGCGTGCCGCCGTCCTCGGTGCGGCGGTGGACCGTGGCCTTGGCCTCCGTGCCCACGGCCTCGCCCTCCGGGGACAGCAGGACCACGCGCTCGACGTCGTCGGGGCCTGCGACCGGGACGTCCGAGGCCGCCAACCACGGTCGGGCGACGGGGGAGGGGCGGTCGGGCGGGGAGGGCGTGGCCGGGGTCTGCATGCCTCTCAGTGTGGCAGGCGAGCCGGGCCACCCATCAGATGTGGGCCACGTCACCTCAGTCCGATCCCGACGGCCGGGCGTGGCTAGAGTGCTGAGGTCGGCGCCACACCCCGGCGCGTCCCACGTCACTCGAGGAGAGCACCCCCATGGCCTTCGCCGCCCTGTCCCGTTCCGCCCGTCTTGCCGGCCTGTCCGCTGCCGCGCTGCTGGCCCTCACCGCGTGCGGCGGTCAGGACTCGTCCGACGCCGACGCGTCCGCCTCGACGACGGCGCCCGCCTCCGCGTCCGCGCAGGGTGCGGAGTCGTCGTCCGCCTCGGCGTCGTCGCTGTCCGCGGCCCCGGCCGACTACGAGGCCGGCACGTGCTTCACCGCCCCGCTCGGCGCCCGTGACCTGTCCTCCTTCGAGACCACCGACTGCGAGGGCGCCCACACCGCGGAGTACCTGTGGGCCGTGCCGGCCGTGGCCGAGGGTGAGGAGGCCGACCCCGCCGCCGCCCAGACCTGCACCGCCCAGGCCCAGCGCCTGAGCGAGGAGAAGGAGGACCAGCTGAACGGGGCCGTCCTGACCTCCTCCGAGCTGGGCAACTACGGCACCGACGAGAAGCACTGCGTCGTGTACGGGGTCTCCGGTGAGTGGGAGGGTCAGATCGTGGACCCGGAGATCACCCTGGAGACGGCGTCCGCCGACGCCTGATCCCGACGGCGGCCCCGTGCGTCGTGAGATCGCGCCGCCCGGGACCGCCGCGCATGGACGCGGGACCGGCGCGGCCCGTAGTCTCTTCTGCGTCCAGAAGTTAGATGGTCGAACAGATGTGGCGGTCGGTGCCGCGTCGTGTCCGCCACCGAGGAGGCGCCATGGGTGAAGCGAGGACGGGCGGCGAGGCCGCGCTCTCCGGGGTGACCGCCGAGCTGGACGCCGCGCTCCGACATGCCGCGGCCCAGGCACCCGGATCCGCCGCCTTCGCCGAGCTGCTCGACTCGCTCCACGTCCATGTGGGCGCCGGCAAGCTCATCCGCCCCCGTCTCGTCGAGCTCGGCTGGCGCCTGGCGACCGCCGACCCGGTCCCTCCGTCCGGCCGCGCTGCCGTCGACCGACTCGGGGCCGCCTTCGAACTGCTGCACACCGCGCTGCTCGTCCACGACGACGTCATCGATCGGGACGTGCTGCGGCGCGGCCAGCCCGCCGTGCACGCCTCCGCCCGGCACCGCCTCGAGGCCCGCGGGGTGCCCGCCGCGGACGCCGCCCACGCCGGGGTCGCCGTCGCCCTCATCGCGGGGGACGTCCTGCTCACCCAGGCGTTCCGGCTCGCCGCCACCTGTGCCGCCGACACCGCCCGGGCCGCCGAGGCCGCCGCCGTCGTCTTCGACGCCGCCGCCGTGACTGCGGCCGGCGAGCTCGAGGACGTGCTCCTGGGGCTGTCCCGTCACACCGGTGAGGAGCCCGATCCCGACCGCATCCTCGCCATGCAACGGCTCAAGACGGCGCACTACACGGTCGGCGCGCCCCTGCGCGCCGGCGCCCTCCTGGCCGGGGCGGATCCCGACCTCGCCCGGGCGATGGGCGAGGCCGGCGCCGACCTCGGCGCCGCCTACCAGGTGATCGACGACGTCCTCGGCGTGTTCGGCGATCCCGGGGAGACCGGCAAGTCCGCCGACGGCGACCTGCGCGAGGGCAAGGCCACCGTGCTCACCGCCCACGGCCGCCGCATCCCCGCCGTCCGCGCCCTGCTCGACGCGGGCCCGGCCACCCCCGCGGACATCGAGGCCGCCCGCCGCGCCCTCGAGGCGGCCGGTGCCCGGGAGCACGCCCTCGACGTCGCCGCCGAGCTCACCGTCCGCGCCCGCGAGCGCATCGCGGCCCTGCCCCTGGACGAGACGGTCCGGGCGGAGTTCGCCGACGCCTGCCACGCCGTGCTGACCCGGAGGTCCTGAGATGGCCGCGCCCACCCCGAGCCCTGCCGCGCTGTACACGCGGACGGCCCACGCCGCAGCGGCCCAGGTGATCCGCCGTTACTCCACGTCCTTCTCCTGGGCCTGCCGCACCCTGCCCCGGCAGGCACGCCAGGACGTGGCCACGATCTACGCCATGGTCCGCGTCGCCGACGAGGTGGTCGACGGCGTCGCGGTGGCCGCCGGGCTCGACGAGGCCGGGGTCCGCGCCGCCCTGGACGACTATGAGCGGGCGTGTGAGGCCGCGATGGCGTCGGGCTTCGCCACCGACCCGGTCCTGCACGCCTTCGCCGACGTGGCCCGTCGCCACGGCATCACCCCGGAGCTGACCCGTCCCTTCTTCGCCTCCATGCGCGCGGACCTGGGGATCCGCGAGCACGGCGCCGAGTCGCTGGACGCCTACATCCACGGCTCGGCCGAGGTGGTGGGGCTGATGTGCCTGCAGGTCTTCCTCTCCCTCCCCGGCACGCGGGCCCGGACCCCGGGCCAGCGGCAGGAGCTGCGCGCGCAGGCCTCCCGGCTGGGGGCGGCGTTCCAGAAGGTCAACTTCCTCAGGGACCTGGCCGCGGACCACCACGAGCTGGGCCGCACCTACCTGCCCGGTGCCGCACCGGGCGTGCTCACCGAGGCCCGCAAGGCCGAGCTCGTGGCCGAGGTCCGCGCCGACCTCGACGCCGCCCTGCCCGGCATCCGTGTCCTGGACCCCGGGGCCGGGCGCGCCGTGGCCCTGGCGCACGGACTGTTCGCGGCCCTGGTGGACCGGATCGAGGCGACCCCGGCGGCCGAGCTGGCCCACCGCCGTGTCCGGGTGCCGGACCGCCAGAAGGCCCGGATCGCCGCCCGCGTCCTGGCACGGGGCCGCCGGGGAGGCCGCCGATGAGCGCCCGGGACACCGCTCTCGGCCCGCGCACCGTGGTGGTGGGCGGCGGGTTCGCCGGACTGGCCACGGCGGGCCTGTTGGCCCGCGACGGGCACCGGGTGACGCTGCTGGAGCGCGGCGCCGTCCTGGGCGGCCGTGCCGGACGCTGGTCTGAGGCGGGGTTCACCTTCGATACCGGGCCCTCCTGGTACCTGATGCCCGAGGTGATCGACCGCTGGTTCCGCCTCATGGGGACCTCCGCCGCCGAACGGCTGGACCTGCGCCGTCTGGACCCCGGCTACCGGGTGTACTTCGAGGGGCACCTCCAGGAGCCTCCCGTGGACGTGCGCACCGGCCACGCGGAGACGCTGTTCGAGTCCCTCGAGCCCGGCGCCGGGCGCCGGCTGCGGGCCTACCTCGACTCCGCGTCCCGGATCTACGGGCTCGCCAAGGACCACTTCCTCTACACGGACTTCCGCCGGCCGGCCGCCCTGGCCCACCCGGACGTCCTGCGCGCCCTGCCGGCCCTCGGGCCCCAGCTGCTGGGGGGCCTGCGCTCCCACGTGGCGGCCCGCTTCCAGGACCCCCGGCTGCGCCAGATCCTGGGCTACCCGGCGGTCTTCCTCGGCACGTCCCCCGACCGTGCCCCCGCCATGTACCACCTGATGTCCCATCTGGACCTCGCCGACGGCGTGCAGTACCCCCTCGGCGGTTTCGCGGCCCTGGTGGACGCCATGGCGGAGGTCGTGCGCGAGGCCGGCGTGGAGATCCGCACCGGGGTCGAGGCGACCGCCGTGGAGGTCGTGGACCGTCCCGCCCCCGCCGGCCGCCTCGGACGCCTGGCCGCCCGCCTGCCCAGGCCGGGAGCAGCCCGCGGGGACGAGGGCCGACGTCGCCGCCCGGGCCGGGTGACCGGCGTCGCCTGGCGGTCCGACGACGGCGCCGCGGGACGCCTCGACGCCGATGTGGTGGTGGCCGCCGCGGACCTGCACCACGTGCAGACCCGTCTGCTGCCTCCCGGCCGGCGCGTCGCGGAGTCCACGTGGGACCGGCGCGACCCCGGCCCCTCCGGCGTGCTCGTGTGCGTGGGGGTGCGCGGATCCCTGCCCCAGCTGGCCCATCACACCCTGCTGTTCACGGCGGACTGGGAGGACAACTTCGGGCGCATCGAACGGGGAGAGGACCTCGCCGCGGACACGTCGATCTACGTCTCGCGCACCTCCGCCACGGACCCGGGCGTGGCCCCGGAGGGCGACGAGAACCTCTTCATCCTCGTCCCGGCCCCCGCCGAGCCGGGGTGGGGGCGCGGCGGCATCCGGGTCCGTGACGGCCAGGGCTGGCGGGTGGACCGCGCCGGGGACGCCCAGGTGGAGGCCGTGGCGGACCGGGCCCTCGACCAGCTGGCCCGCTGGGCCGGGATCCCGGACCTGGCCGAGCGCATCGTGGTGCGGCGCACCTACGGGCCCGGTGACTTCGCCGCGGACGTGCACGCCTGGCGGGGTTCGCTGCTGGGCCCCGGGCACACGCTGGCGCAGTCGGCCATGTTCCGTCCCTCGGTGCGGGACGCGGACGTGGCCGGCCTGATGTACGCGGGCTCCTCGGTGCGCCCGGGAATCGGGGTGCCCATGTGTCTGATCTCCGCCGAAGTGGTCCGGGACGAACTGCGCCACGACGCGCGCAGGGTCCGGCCCGCGGGCCCCGGGGGGAGCGGCGCATGATCCGCACCCTCTTCTGGGCGTCCCGGCCGGTCAGCTGGGTGAACACGGCGTACCCGTTCGCCGCCGCCGCGATCCTGACCGGGGGGCTGCCCGCGTGGCTGGTGGTCCTGGGCGTCGTGTTCTTCCTGGTGCCCTACAACCTGGCCATGTACGGCATCAATGACGTGTTCGACTTCGCCTCGGACCTGCGCAACCCCCGCAAGGGGGGTGTGGAGGGCTCCGTGCTGGGCGACCCCGCGGTGCGCCGCCGGGTGCTGGCGTGGTCGGTGCTGCTGCCCGTGCCGTTCGTGGCCGTGCTCGCGGGCTGGTCCGCCGTGCGGGGCGAGTGGGCCGCCGTGCTGGTGCTGGCGGTGAGCCTGTTCGCGGTGGTGGCGTACTCCTGGGCGGGGCTGCGGTTCAAGGAGCGGCCCTTCCTGGACGCCGCGACCTCCGCCACCCACTTCGTCTCCCCCGCGGTCTACGGCCTCGCGCTGGCCGGGGCGACCCCCACGCCCGCCCTGGCGGCGCTGCTGGGGGCGTTCTTCCTGTGGGGCATGGCCTCGCAGATGTTCGGGGCGGTGCAGGACGTGGTGCCGGACCGGGAGGGGGGCCTGGCCTCGGTGGCCACCGTGCTGGGCGCTCGGCGCACCGTCCTGCTCGCCGCCGGCCTGTACGCGGCGGCGGGCCTGCTGCTGCTGGCCACCGACCCGCCGGGCCCGCTTGCGGCGCTGCTGGCCGTGCCCTACGTGGTGAACACCCTGCGCTTCCGCCGCGTCACGGACGCCACCTCGGGCGCGGCCCACCGCGGCTGGCAGCTGTTCCTTCCGCTGAACTACGTGACCGGCTTCCTCGTGACCCTGCTGCTGATCGGGTGGGCGCTGACCCGGGGGGCGGCGGCATGATCTACCTGCTGGCCCTGCTGGGTGTCATCGGCTGCATGCTGCTGGTGGACCGGCGCTTCGAGCTGTTCCTGTGGCATCGCCCGCTCCCGGCGCTGCTGGTGCTGGCCGCCGGGGTGGCCTACTTCTTCGCCTGGGACCTGTGGGGGATCGCCGAAGGCGTGTTCCTGCACCGGCAGTCGCCCTACATGACCGGGGTGATGCTCGCCCCCCAGCTGCCCCTGGAGGAGGGGTTCTTCCTGCTCTTCCTCAGCCAGATCACGATGGTGCTGTTCACCGGGGCGCTGCGCCTGCTGCGCGGCCGGCGAGGTGACGCCCGTGCCGCGACGCCGGCCGATCCGACCGACGGGGGCAGCCGGTGACCTTCCTCGACCTCGTCCTCGTCTTCGTGGGCTTCGCCCTGGCCGTGCTCGTGGGCGCCGCCCTCGTCGGCCGCGTGCGGGGCGAGCACCTGCGGGCCGTGGCGGCCACCCTGGTGGCCCTGTGGGCCCTCACGGCGGTCTTCGACAACGTGATGATCGCCGCGGGGCTCTTCGACTACGGCCGTGAGCTGCTGGTGGGTGCCTACGTGGGCCAGGCGCCCGTGGAGGACTTCGCCTACCCGCTCGGCTCCGCCCTGCTGCTGCCGGCGCTCTGGCTGCTGCTGACGAGCCGTGGTCGTGCCGGTCGGCGCGGCCGGCGGCCGGGACGCCGCCCCCACCCGGGCGATCGCTGACATGCTGCCGCTGATCCCCGCAGACCTGTTGCGCGCGCTCGGCCTGATCCTCGTCCCGGTCGCGGCGGTGCACGCCGGATGGCCGTCCGCGGCGGCGATGCTGCTCGTGTTCGGCTCCCAGTGGCTCACCCGCTGGCTCGCCCCGGGCGGTGCCCTGGACTGGGCCGCGCAGGCGGTCCTGCTGCTGGCCGGGTGGCTGAGCGTCATCGGCCTCTACCCGCGGGTGCCGTGGCTGGACCTGCTCGTGCACGCCGCCGCCTCCGCCGTGGTCGCCTGTCTGACGGCACTGGTGGTGGGGGCATGGCTCCGGCGTCGGGGGACCGAGGCCGGGCAGGCCGTGGCGCTGCTCGGCCCGGGCCTGGCCGGGCTGGGGATCGCGGCCGCCGCCGTGGCCCTGGGCGTGGTGTGGGAGCTGGCCGAATGGTGGGGGCACACGGCGGTGACCCCCGAGATCGGTGTGGGCTACACGGACACCATCGGCGACCTCGCCGCCGATCTCGTCGGCGCCGGGATCGGCGCCGCCCTCGCCGTGCGCCGGGGGCGCAGCCGGTGACCCCGGCCCGCCCCACGGTCTCCGTGGTCGTCCCGGTGCTCGACGACGCCGAGCACCTGCGCGTGTGCCTCGCCCTGCTGGCCGCCCAGAGCCGGCCGGCGCTGGAGGTGGTGGTGGTGGACAACGGCTGCGTGGACGACTCGGCGGTGCTCGCCCGCGCCGCCGGCGCGCGGGTGGTGCACGAGCCGCGCCGCGGGGTCCCGGCCGCGGCGGCCGCCGGCCTGGACGCCGCGGTCGGGGAGCTGCTGGTGCGCTGCGACGCCGACACGCGGATGCCCGCGGACTGGCTCGAACGGATCGTGGCCCGGTTCGACGCCGACTCCGGGCTCGACGCCCTCACCGGGCCGGGGACCTTCCACGACCAGCCCGGCCTCCGGGGGCGGGTGCGGGCGGCGCTCTACACCGGCGCGTACCGCTGGGGGGCGGGCGCCGCGGTGGCGGCCACCCCCGTCTGGGGCTCCAACTGCGCCCTGCGCGCCGAGGCGTGGCAGGCTGTGCGGACCCGCGTCCACCGCGAGCGCGGGGACGTGCACGATGACCTGGACCTGTCCTTCCAGCTGGCCTTGGCCGGCCGCCGGATCCGGTTCGATCCGGACCTGCGGGTGGAGGTCGCCGGGCGCATCTTCCACTCCCTGCGCCAGCGGGTGCGGCAGGGCCGGATGGCGGTCACCACCCTGCAGGTCAACTGGGCCCGGCTGTCCCCCGGGCGGCGGTGGCTGCGCCGGGCGGCCCGGTCACGCCCCCGGCCCCACTGGGGGCGTGGCCCCGACGGTCAGTCCCGCGACTGAGCGCCGCCGGCGCCGCGGGCTCGCCTGTCCAACGGGTTGCGACGCAGGGGCAGCCGGTCCACCAGCGGCCGCAGCAGGCCGCGGGTGCGGGGACGCTCGCCGCCGTCGTGCCGGCGCCTGGCCTCGGCCAGGATGTTCGCGGCCATCTCCGGGAACACCACGGCGTGGAAGGGCAGGATGGCGGTCCAGTAGGCGCGTCCGAGCAGGCCGTCCGGCATGAAGACCGCCCGCTGGCGGTAGACGGAGCCTCCGCCCTCCCGCGGCTCGGTGCTCAGCTGCAGCCAGGCCCGCCCGCCGGCCTTCATCTCCGCCCGCAGGGTCAGCCGCCGCCCCGGCTCCACGTCCTCCACCCGCCACCAGTCCACGGCGTCGCCGCGTCGCAGGTGGTTCGGGTCCCGCCGGCCGCGGGTCAGGCCGGGCCCGCCGGCCAACTTGTCCATCAGCCCGCGGATCTTCCACAGCAGCGGGGTGGAATACCAACCGTTGGCGCCGCCCACCGACTCGATCACCGGCCACACCTCCTGCGCGGGCAGGTCGGACTCGCGCTCGCGCTCGTCCGTGTAGACCGTGGTGCCGGCCCACTCGGGATCCGAGGGCAGGGAGGCGGCCGGGTCCGCGGAGCTCTGGAGGTCCGCGTCGAAGGTGACGTCCAGGGGACCCTCCTTCTCCCGCTTCAGCGCCAGCCGCACGGCGTCCATGTAGGAGGTCAGCCCGCCCGGCGGGTCCGGGATGAGGTCGCGGACCGAGCGGTCCTCCACGACCGCCTCCTCGGCGAGGGATGCGGCCAGGGGCAGGGCCACCGCGACCGGGATGGGGGTCACCATGCCGATCCAGAAGCCCGCCAGGGTCTTCAAGGGCAACGGGGTGGGGATCACGATGCGTCGGGACAGGCCGGCGGCCTTGGCGTAGTCCACCAGCACGCTCGCGAACGACTGGGGGTGTCCGTTGCCGATCTGGGCCCTCAGCTGCACGGGCTCCGGGAGGGCGCAGGCCTGCAGGAGGTAGTACAGGACGTCGCGGATGGCCAGCGGCTCCACCCGGTTCCTCAGCCAGGACGGGCCGGGCATCACGGGCAGCCGCTCGGCGAGATGGCGGATCATCTCGAACGAGGTGGAGCCCGAGCCGATGATCACCCCGGCCTCGAACGTCAGCGCCGGGGTCGCCGCCCGCTCGAGACGCTCGGCCACGAGGGCGCGGGAGCGCATGTGGTCGGACAGCTCCGCGACGGGGACCGTGTCCGGGTGCAGGCCGGAGAGATAGACGAGCTGGGCCACGCCGGCCGTGTCCGCGGCGGTGCCCACGATGTCCGCGATCCGCTGCTCCTGGGCCACGAAGTCGCCGCCCCCGCCCATGGAGTGCACGAGGTAGAGCACGGTGTGCACGTCCTGCATGGCGGCTTCGACGAGGTCCGCCTCGGTGAGGTCGAGCTCCACCGCCTCGATGCTGTCCGACCACGGTCGGTCCGCGAGGTCGGAGGGGTTCCGGGCGCCGGCCCGGACGTCGAAGCCGGCGGCGAGCAGCTCGGGGATGAGGCGCCCGCCCACGTACCCGGTGGCACCGGTGACGAGGACGCGACGGCCCCGGCCGTCCGGCAGGGACAGGCCGAGGGGGGAGGTGTGGGACGCCGGCGTGGCACCGGCGGGGACGGGGGAGGGCTGTGTGGACGCCATGGGCGCACTCTAGGGTCCGGGGCGGGTCGGGCTGAAGGTCTCAGGTGTGCGGGCCCGGGAACGGGGTGGTCGGCACGCCGCCGGGCCGGTGTCGGTCGGAGCGGGCCCGGCACGGTCCGTGAAAGACTGCTCGCTATGGCCACTGCAGATTCCGGAGACGTCCTGCCGCACCTGCGCACCGAGGCCATCCGCGCCGTCGTCGGGCCCACCAGTGCGGACCGCGGCTTCGCCGTGGCCGCGTCGGGTGCCGTGGGGCGCCTGCGCTATGACGCCGCCACCGGCCGTCTGAGCGCCTCCGTCCAGGGCACCGCGCCCAGCCCCTACCGGGTGCAGGTGCAGCTGCAGGAGGCCTACGACGACGCCGCCGAGGACGGCGCCGGCGCCCTCATGGAGCCGGTGGGCGGGCGCTGCACGTGCCCGGTCGGGACGGACTGCAAGCACGTGGCCGCCGCGCTCTACCAGGTGGTCCGCCTCGACGCCGACCAGGCCCTCGACGACGCCCGCCGCAAGCTCGCCGAGATGGTCACCACGGCGGACGCGCTGCCCGCGCCCGCCGGCCGGGGCCACGACGGCGGCGGCCCGGCCGGCCTCGACGCCCCGGCCGCGGACGGGGCGGCACCCCCACCCCCTGCCGGCCTGGACTGGCGACGGGTCATGGAGCCGCTGGCCGGACTCCACGGCCCGCGCCGGGTGGGCACGCCGCCCGCGCTGGCGATCGGCGTGGAGCTCGTGGCCGAGTCCTCCCGCAACGCGTTCCAGCAGTGGGGCCCGGCGACCGCCGGGGAGGAGCAGGTGCGCGAGGGCCGCCCGCTGTACGTGACCGTGCGCCCGCTCAAGCGCGGGGCCAAGGGGACGTGGATCAAGGGCGGGCTGACGTGGAAGGCGTTCCAGTTCCCGCGCGCCGAGTTCGCCCCCGCCCAGGAGCGGGCGATGCGCCTGATCTGGCGTCAGGTCCAGGCCGAGGACTCCTACCCGGGCGACGCCTGGTTCGGTCTGCACGTCTTCGACTCCCCGCGGATCTGGCAGCTGCTCGCGGAGGCCCGCGAGGTCGGGGTGGAGCTCGTGCCGCTGGGGCTGCTGACGGACGTGGTGCTGGAGGCGCCCGTCGCCGTCGGGCTGGACGTCACCGCCGCCCCCGACGGCGGTCTGGACGTGGCCCCGTCCCTGGACCCGGCCCCGCCCGGCCCCGGGCTGAGCGGTGTGCACGCCGTGGGCGGCATCGGCTTCTACCGCGTGGAGCTCACGGACGAGGAGGCCGTGCTCCACCTGATCCCCGCCGCACGCCCCGTCCCCGAGGCCGTGCAGCAGCTCGTGCTCGCCGGCGGGCCCGTGCGCGTGCCCGCCGCGGACCGCGAGGAGTTCCTCGGCCGGATCTACCCGCGGCTGCGTGGCGCCCTGCCCGTGACCAGCGGCGACGCCTCCGTGGAGCTGCCCGAGTTCGAGCCGCCCGTGCTGCGGCTGCGCGCCGACTTCCGACCCGGCCACGAGCTCGTGCTGCGCTGGTCCTGGCTCTACTTCGACCCGCCCCGCGAACTCGGTCTCGACGCCGGCGGCGACCCCCTGCGGGACACCCGGCACGAGGACGCGGTGCTGCGCGCCGTGGCCGAGCTCTGGCCGCGCGCCGGCCGTGCGGAGGAGCAGGTCCTCGAGGGCGTGGGCGCCGCCCGGTTCTCCGAGCAGGTGCTGCCGCTGCTGCAGCGCGCGGACCACGTGCGCGTGGACGTCACCGGCGACCGCCCCGACTACCGCGAGCTGAAGGCCGCCCCGCGCATCGAGGTCGGCACGAAGGCCACGCAGAACGACTGGTTCGACCTCGGCGTGCAGGTCTCCGTGGACGGGCACGTGCTGCCGTTCGTGGAGCTGTTCACCGCGCTCGTGCAGGGCAGGACCACGCTGATCCTCGCGGACGGCTCCTACCTGGGCCTCGACCACCCCGCCTTCGACCGGTTGCGCGCCCTGCTCTCCGAGGCCGCCACCCTGCAGGAGTGGACCCCGGAGCACACCCCCGTCTCACGGCACCAGGTCGGCTTCTGGGAGGACCTCAAGGAGCTCGCGGACGAGGTGGACGAGGACCCGGAGTGGACCGCCGCCGTCGGGCGTCTGGCCGCCGTCGAGCGCCTCCCCGAGGCCCCGCGCCCCGCCGGCCTGAAGGCCGACCTGCGCCCCTACCAGGAGGAGGGCCTGCGCTGGCTCGCGTTCCTGTGGGAGCAGGACCTCGGCGGGATCCTGGCCGACGACATGGGCCTGGGCAAGACCGTCCAGACCCTCGCGCTCTTCGCCCACGCGCGCCAGGCCCGGCCCGAGCCGCCGCCGTTCCTCGTGGTCGCGCCGAGCTCCGTGGTGTCCGTGTGGGCGGCCGAGGCCGAGAAGTTCACCCCGGACCTCGACGTGCGCGTCCTGGACACCACCACCCGCAAGCGCGGCACCGCCGTGGCGGACGAGGTGGCGGGGGCGGACGTGGTGGTCACCAGCTACACGCTCCTGAGGATCGACGCCGGCCAGTACGGCGGACTGGACTGGGGCGGGGTGGTCTTCGACGAGGCGCAGTTCCTGAAGAACCGCGCCGCGAAGGTGCACACGGTGGCCCGCGACCTGCGCGCCCCCTTCCGGCTGGCCATCACCGGCACGCCGATGGAGAACTCCCTCAGCGACCTGTGGGCGCTGCTGGGCGTCGTCGTGCCGGGCCTGTTCCCGAGCCACCGCCGGTTCCGCGAGACCTACGTGACCCCCATCGAGACCGGGGGGGACCCTGAGCGGATGGCGGCCCTGCGCCGCCGCGTGCGCCCGTTCATGCTGCGCCGCTCCAAGGAGCTCGTGGCGAAGGACCTGCCGTCCAAGCAGGAGCAGATCCTCCAGGTGGAGCTCCAGCCGGCCCACCGCAAGCTCTACGACCGCGTGCTCCAGCGCGAGCGCCGCAAGGTGTTGGGCCTGCTCGGGGACATGGACGGCAACCGGTTCACCATCTTCAAGTCGCTCACGCTGCTGCGGATGCTCGCGCTGGCGCCGCAGATCGTCGACGACCAGTACGCCTCCGTGCCCAGCTCGAAGCTCGAGCGGTTCCTCGACGACCTCACCGAGGTGATCGGCGAGGGGCACCGCGTGATCGTGTTCAGCCAGTTCACGAGCTTCCTGCGGGTGATCGCCGAGGAGCTGGACCACCTGGAGATCGAGCACGCGTACCTCGACGGCTCCACGCGCGGGCGCGCCGACGTGATCCGCGGCTTCCGCGAGGGCGAGGCGCCGGTGTTCCTGATCTCCCTGAAGGCGGGTGGCTTCGGTCTGACCCTGACCGAGGCGGACTACGTGTTCCTCATGGATCCGTGGTGGAACCCCGCTGCGGAGGCGCAGGCCGTGGACCGGGCGCACCGGATCGGGCAGGAGCGGACCGTGATGGTCTACCGGCTCGTGTCCGAGGGGACGATCGAGGAGAAGGTGCTCGAGCTGCAGCGGCGCAAGGCCGAGCTGTTCGGCGCGCTCATGGACGAGTCCGACGACTCCGGAGCCGGCGCCTTCACCGACTCCCTCACCGCCGAGGACATCCGGGAGATGCTCGGCGCCGAGGAGTGAGCGCTGCGCGAGGGCGCGCCGGACGTTTTCGTTCGGGAAACGGCGGCGTGTCGCGACGTTTTCGTTGATGAAACGGCGTCCCGCCCGCCCGTTTCGTCAACGAAAGTCGTCCCCGGGGCGCCGTTTCCCGAACGAAAGCGGGGGGTAGCCTCGGGCCATGCGTCGCCCGTCCCGTTCCAGCAC
>NZ_VIGS01000041.1:0-20102 GCF_006704135.1 Micrococcus sp. R8502A1 | reverse complement strand
CGGTATTGTTTATAAAAAACAGGGCCCTCCCCCGTCCGTGCGCGGACCGCTCGGGGCATCGCTCCCCCGCCGCGCCGCGGGCCGTGGTCCGCGCACGGACGGTGGAGGACGTGCAGGCCGCGTGCCGGATCGCGCACGGCACCCGCACCCCGCTGGTCACCCGCGGAGCGGGCACGGGGCTGGCCGGCGGCGCCGTCGCGGGGGCGGGCGAGATCGTCCTGGACATGACCGCGATGGACCGGATCCTGGAGGTCTCCCCCGCGGACCGCGTGGCCGTCGTCGAGCCGGGGATCCTCAACGGGGCGCTGAACGCCGCGCTCGCCGAGCACGGGCTGTGGTGGGCCCCGGACCCCGCGTCGAAGGACATCTCCACGGTGGGCGGCAACATCGCGATGAACGCCGGCGGGCTGCTGTGCGCCAAGTACGGCGTCACGCGCGAGGCCGTGCTGGGCCTGGACGTGGTGCTCGCGGATGGCACCCTGCTGCGGCTGGGCCATCGCACCGTCAAGGGGGTGACCGGCTACGACCTGGTCGCGCTGATGATCGGCTCGGAGGGCACGCTCGGCGTGATCGTGGGTGCGACGCTGGCGCTGCGGCCGGCCGTGCGCGGCACGCCGGTGACGCTCGGCGGGTTCTTCCCGGACGTCGTCGCGGGCGCCGCCGCGGCCGAGGCGATCACCGGGGCCGGTCACGTGCCCGCCCTGATGGAGCTGATGGACGAGGCGACGCTCGCCGCGGTGCGCGCGCACGCGGGGCCCGAGCGCGGGGCCGCCCTGCCCGAGTCCGGCGCGTTCCTGCTGGTGCAGGCCGACGGCGCCGGCGCCGAGGCGGACGGGGAGGCCATGGCCGCCCTCATGCGTACCCACGGCGGGGACGTCACCGTGACCGTGGACCCCGCCGAGGGGGAGGCCCTCATGGCCCTGCGCCGCACCGCGTTCCCCGCGCTCGAGCGCCTCGGCACCCCGCTCGTGGAGGACGTGGCCGTCCCGCGCAGCCGCATGGCCGAGATGTTCGCGCGGATCCGTGAGATCGAGGCACGCACCGGCGTCGCCATCCCCACCACGGCCCACGCCGGGGACGGTAACCTGCACCCGATCCTGCTGTTCGGCGCGGCGGCGCAGGTGGGCGGCGCGGCCGAGGACGCCGCGTCGATCCCGGCGGACGTGTGGGAGGCCGCCGGCGAGCTGTTCCGCGCCGGCCTGGAACTCGGCGGCACGCTCACCGGCGAACACGGCGTGGGCCTGCTCAAGCGCGCGTTCCTGCGGGACGAGCTCGGCGACGCCCAGCACGACCTCCAGCAGCGCATCAAGGCCGTGTTCGACCCGCACGGCATCCTCAACCCAGGAAAGGTGTTCACCCCGTGACTCAGCCGACCACCCCCGAGACCCCCGCCGACGCCGGCACACCGACCCCGTTCGAGGTCGGGCTGCAGCTGCGCTGGTCCGACGAGGACCGCTACGGCCACGTCAACAACGCCCGCCTGCTCACCCTCACCGAGGAGGCGCGCGTGCGCGCCCTGGCCGCGTGGGCCACGACGACGGCGTCCCCGGACGTCCAGCGCGTCGTGCGGTCCATGGAGGTCCAGTACGAGGCGCCCGTGGTCTACGCCGGGCCCGAGGTGACGGCGCGGGTGTGGATCCTGCGGATCGGCCGGACGTCCTTCACGCTGCGCCACGAGCTGTGGCAGGACGGGCGGCGCTGCGTGCTGTGCGACGCCGTGTTCGTGCAGGTGGACCCGGCGGCCGGGCGGCCCGTGGCCGTCTCCGACGAGGAGCGCGCCGCCTTCGAGCGCGTGCTGATCCCCGCCGAGGACTGACGGGCCGCCGTCGGGCCTGTGGACGGCCAGCCGTCTCGCAGGATCCCGCCGTAGGCTCTGAGGCCATGGAGCAGGACCCTTCCCCGGACGCGCCCTCGGCGGACGTCGAGGCGCTGCGCGGCACCCCCGTGTCCGAGTTGACGCAGCTCACCCCCGCGGCGTCAGGGGCGCTGGAGCGGCTGCGCCGAGACGTCGAGCGCTTCGACCTCGAGTACCGCTCGGCCCTGCTCCAGGTGGAGGCGCGGCTCGAGGTGCTGCGGGACGAGTTCACACACCTGCACGACTACAACCCCATCGAGCACATCGTCACGCGGGTGAAGTCGCCGGAGTCGATCCTGCGCAAGGCCTCCGCCCGCGGGCTGTCCCTGGACCTGGACGCGCTGCGCACAAACGTCACGGACATCGCCGGGGCGCGCGTGATCGTCAGCTTCGCCCGGGACGTGTACCGCGTGTTCCGCCAGTTCACGCAGCAGCCGGACATCCGGGTGCTCGAGGTGGAGGACTACATCTCCCGGCCCAAGCCCTCGGGCTACCGCAGCCTGCACTGCCTCGTGCAGGTGCCGATCCACCTGTCCACCGGCACGATCCCGGTGACCGTGGAGATGCAGTTCCGCACGAGCGCCATGGACTTCTGGGCCACGCTCGAGCACAAGATCAACTACAAGTTCGACGGCGGCGTGCCCCCGGACATCGCGACCGAGCTCGTGGCCGCCGCCCGCGTGGCCGCGGATCTGGACACCCGCATGGAGCGGCTGCATGACCAGGTGCAGGAGACCGACAGGGACGACGACGCCGCCGCGGCCTGGGAGGACGACGGCGGTCCCGCCTTCGAGGACGAGCCGGCGGCGGGGCCGGATGGCGCGGGTCCGGGTGAGGCGCGGCCGGGTGACGACGCGCCCGGCGCGTCCACCGTCTGAGCCCCTCCGTCCACACCCGGCGGGCCGCGTGCACAGGGTTCTCCACAGAGTTGTCCACAGGTGTGGATGAGTCACACGCGTGTGATCCACCGAAGCAGCGCGGGGCGTGGCCGCAGACCGGGGAGGACATGCTGACGGAACGGGGCGGGGCGACTCCCGGTAGCCTGAGTCGATGCCCTCCACCGCCGTGCCGCCGCGCGACTCCGGCGCCGCCTCCACCCTGCCCGCCCGCACCGGGCACCGCGGGGTGTCGATCCTGCGCACCGCCGCCCTCGTCCTCGTGGTGGCGGCGTTCGTGTGGCTGGCACTCACCGTGCGCCTGCCCGGTGTGGACGAGCTGCGCGCCCAACTGGACGGCTTCGGCTGGTGGAGCTGGCTGGCGTTCACCGTGCTGTACGCGGCCGTGGCGCTCACCCCCATCCCCGTGACGATCATGGCGGTCACCGCCGGTGTGCTCTTCGGCGCGATCGAGGGGACGGTGCTGTCCGTCGTCGGAGCCCTGCTGGGCTCGCTCGGGGCGTACGGCATCGCGCGCGCGGTCGGGCGCGAGGTGGCCCTGCGCTGGCTCGGCCGCCACGCCGAGACCGTGGAGCGGCGGCTCGAGGACACCGGGTTCCTCGCCCTGCTGACCCTGCGCGTCGCCCCGGGGCTGCCGTACTGGCCCGTGAACTACGGGGCGGGCGCGCTCGCCGTGCCGCTGGGGATCTTCGCCGGCTCCACCGCGGTCGGCGTGATCCCCGGACAGCTCTCCCTCGTGGCGATGGGGGCGTTCGCGGTGCGCCCGGGCGTCGTGAACGGCGTGCTGCTCGGGGTGGGCTGGCTCACCGTGGGCGGTCTGACCCTGTGGGCGGTGCGCCACTGGCGACGGGCGGCCCGGTCCGCGGAGGAGCCGGCGGGCTCGGAGGAGCCGGAGAACCCGCAGAGTGGTCACGACACGCCGTCTCCCCGTACGCGACGCGGCGTGTCGTGACCACTCTGCGCCGGACGTCAGCCGAGGGTCGTGTATCGCACGCCGAACTTGCTGCTGACCTGCAGGAACACGAGCACGTCCGTGTCGCGCGTGTAGGCGGGCATGCCGTACCAGGTGCGGGGTTCGAGCTCCGGGGCCACCTCCGTGACGATCCGGTGCACCCCCACTGCCATGGCGCGGTCCTGCTCGGGCATCTCCTCGATCTTCGCCAGCAGGTCCTGCAGGGCGCCGGCCTTCTTCTTACCGCCGCGCTGGGCGCGCAGCTCCTGCGCGCGCTCGGCGATCGCGGCCTGCTCCGCGGCGCTGAAACCGGTGGACTCGCTCACGGTGCCTCCTGCGGTTCGAGGACGGGTCCTGCCCTGGTCTCAGCCCCGACGGCCCAGGCGACCGAGCAGGCGGGTCTGCCGGTCGGCGTCGTCGGCCACGGGGACGGGCTCGCCCAGGATGCCGGGCGTGTAGGCGGCGTCGCCGAACAGCTCCAGCGACTCCTCCACGCAGTCGATCTCTGCGTCCGTGAACCGCGCGTCCACGCCCTGCGAGCGGGCCAGGTCCCAACGGTGCACGATCAGGTCGAACGCGTGGAAGCGGATCAACGCCTCGCCCACGGTCATCTCCCCCAGCGCGGTCTTCATGGGCCGCATGATGAACTCCTCGTCACCGGCGAGCGCGGACAGGGCGGCGGCGTGCTTAGCCCACTGGGTGGCCATCTGCTGGCGGGAGCCGTCGAAGAGGGGCACCTCCCGGCCCTGACGGGCGGCGAAGTCGCGCTGGCCGGCGATCACGTGGTCCAGCAGGTCCAGCGCGTCCCAGCCCTCGCACGGGGTGGCCGCGCCCCAGTCCCGCACCTCCCGGACGACGGCGGTGAACGGCTCGGCGGCCGCGTTCCAGCGGGCCTCGACCTCGGTGGCGGGGATGGACATGGTGCTCTCCTCAGGGTCGCGGGGTTCTCGGGGCCGCGGCGGACGACGACGGCGCCGGGCTCGGCTTCTTCGGGCCGCGGATGGACTCGGGGCGGGCCGGGTCCAGGACGGACCGGGGGTCGAAGAACTCCTCCAGCACGGGCCGCTCGCCCGAGACGGCCGCGGCGAGGCTGATGCCGTCCACGTTGATGCGCGAGCCGCGGTAGTAGCCGGGCTCGAGCTGGCCCCACGCCTTGGAGGTGCCGTCCACGAGGAAGAAGGAGCGGTAGCCGAGCTCGCGGAAGTAGCGGTACCGCTCGTTGTCCTCCGTGTACGTGCCGGGGCCGGTGACGTCCGCGCCGAACGGGTAGATGAGCATGTCCGTGGGGCCGAGGATCGGCTCGACCTCCTCGTGCCAGTGCCTCATGTCGAACTCGAGCTCCTCCATGGTCAGCTTCGGCACCGTCCGGTGGCCCCACGTGTGGGAGGCGAACTCCCAGCCGCTGTCCTTGAGCGCGTCGGCGACCTCGGTGGCGGCCGCGACGTCGGCGTCGAACGTGGGGCTGTCCCCGAACTCGCGGGCCGAGGTGCGGTAGCCGAACACGCCGTCGTAGCCGGTCATGGCCAGCACGCCGCGGGCGCCGTTGAGGCTGAAGTCCGGGTGCTCGGCGAGGAAGTCGTCCAGGCGCGGGACGACGTCGAACGCCCCGACGTGCGTGGTGCCCTCGGCGTCCGTGTACTCGTTGCGAACGCGGCCGTCCTCGGCCACGATCAGACGGTCCGCGAAGCCGTCGCCGTCCATGTAGAGGTAGTACGAGCAGTCGTCCAGGGAGAGGATCAGCGGGGTCCGGCCCTCGGGGACCATGAGGGTCTTCGGGCGGACGACGTCGTCCTCGCCCACCTCGTACAGCTCGTGCGGGGAGACCAGCACGTAGCCGCGCTCGTAGACCTGCCGGATGACGGCGTCGAACTCGTCCACCGTGACCATGAAGTCCAGATAGCCGCCGGCCTTGTCGTCGCCGTCGAAGGCGCGGGCCGGGTCCACCACGAGGGAGTGGAAGAACAGGTGCGGAACCCGGGCCACGTCCGACCAGGCCACCGGTTCGCCGGCGGGCGGCGGACCAGCGGGGGCGGCGGAGGTGGGCGCGGACGAGGTCGGCACGGACGACGACGCCGCGTCCTCCCCGTCCTGCCCGCAGGCGGCCAGCAGTCCCGATCCGAGCAGGGCGGAACCGGCCAGGAGCATCTGTCGGCGGGTCGGCTGCGGCACGGGCGGGGGCATCGGGCACCTTTCTCCGGGGGCACCCATCATCCCAAGGCCGCCCGGCCCGGGACCACCCCTGCCGGGCGGGCGGGCGGAGGTGGGAACCGGCCGGGCATGGGAGGCCGGCCGGCGGCGGGGCTCGATCCGCCGTAGACGGCCCAGAGTGGTCACGCGGACGACCCGAGCTCGGCGCGGACCGTGTTCGACCGCTTCGTGTTCGGCAACCACCTCCGCAGCTTCAGCGTCGACTGAGCCCTGGCTGGGAGGCGCCTTCGACGCGCGCCGACGCACGCGCCCCTCGCGCCGTGCCGCGTGCCACACTGGCGAGCGTGACCCGACGTCCGGATGCACCGCCCCCGGCCGACCCGCGCACGCGTGCGGCCCTGCGCGCCGTGCTCACGGTCCTGGCCATGATGGCGGTGCTGTTCGCCGCCGTCGTGCTGACGCTGGCCTACGGACCCGCCCGCTGAACCCGCCCTTCCCCGATCCAGGAGCAGCCATGTCCCCCGCGGACCCCACCGCCGACGTCGCGGCCCGACCGACCGGCCCCGCCGCGGTGGCCGAGGCCTTCGCGGCCGCCTGGAACGCCGCCGACGCCGACGCGCTCGCCGAGCTGTTCGCCGAGGACGCGGACTTCGTGAACGTGGTGGGCGTGTGGTGGAGGCGGCGTCGGCAGATCCGGGTGAACCACGCGCTCGGCTTCCGCTGGATGTTCCCGCACTCGCGGCTCGAGCTCGGGCGCGTGCGGGTGCGGGAGCTCGGGGACGTGGCAGTGGTGCACGCGCCGTGGACCATGACGGGGCAGACCGCGCCCGACGGCGACGAGGCCGGCGAGCGCACCGGCGTCCTGCTGCTCGTGGTGCGCCGCACCGAGGCCGGGGCGTGGGAGGCGGTGGCCGGGCAGAACACGGATTCCGTGCCCGGGGCCCAGACCCACCTGGCCGACGACGAGGGGCTCGCCGCGGTGCACTATCACCCGTCCGCGTGGTTCGACCCCGACGAGGACCCGGACGGCCCGGAGGCCTGCTGAGCGGCGACCGGCTCACGCCACCGTCAGCAGCCGCACCCAGTCGTCCTCGACCCGCTCCCCGCCGACCACGAACTGCCGCGCCCCGACCGTCTCGAAGCCGAGGCGCTCGTAGAACCGGTTGGCCCGTGCGTTCTGCGCGTTCGTGCCGAGCCACACGTGCCGGAACCCCAGCCGCCGCAGCCGCTCGACGCCGTCGTGCACGAGGGCCTCGGCCAGCCCGGTGCCGCGCCCCTCGGCGAGCACGTACAGCTTCGAGAGGTGGCCGGCCGGCACGTCGCCGAGCCGCTCCGTGACGGGTGCCTCGGGGGCCGCGGCGGTCTCGTACATGGCGTAGCCGAGCAGGGTCTCCGGGGCGTCGGCCGCGGCGCCCACGAGCACGATCCGCTCCGGGTCCGCGATCCACGCGGCCACGGCGGCCTCACTCAGGTGCAACGCGATGTGCGCCTCCACCGCGGCACGCGGCAGCGAGGCCGGGGAGGCGTCCGGGAAGGTGGCCGCGGCGATCGCGGCGATCGCGGGCGCGTCCTCGGGGCGGGCCGGACGGACGACGGCGGCGCGGGGTGCGGAAGTCATCCCCGCTCAGGCCTGCAGCGCGGGGTGCAGGTCCTTCATGCGGAACCGACGCCGGCGCCGCACCACGAGCACGTCCAGGGCGAGCGCCGCCGCCCCGATGCCCATCAGCACGACCACCGGCACCCAGAAGCGCTGGTCCGGACCGCCGGAGATCGCGTTGCGGAACGCCTCGATGGAGTAGCTCATCGGCATGAACGGGTGCAGCGCCTGGAAGAAGCCGGGCAGCACCTCGGCCGGGTAGGTGCCGCCGGTGGAGGCCAGCTGCAGGACCAGCAGGACCAGCAGCAGCGCCGAACCGGGGGTGCCGAGAGCCGTCTGCACCAGGTGCGCGATGAGGGAGAACACCACGGCCACGAGCACCGTCAGGGCCACGGCCCGCACCGGGTGCACGGGGGCCAGGCCCAGCGGCAGCGTCGCGGCGAGCATGAGCAGGCCGCCGCCCACGGCCACGATGCCCACGGGCAGCCACGCGGCCAGCGCGATCGCCACCGGGTTGCGGCGCCCGGCCAGCAGCCGCCCGCTGATGGGCCGCATGATGTTGAACGCGGCGATGCCGAACACCCACAGCGCGATGGAGAAGAACATCGGCGCCATGCCGCGGCCGTAGACCTCCGCGGAGTTGTCCACCTGCATCACGGCCTCCACCGGCCGGGACATCACCAGGGCGGCCTCGTCCCGCTCGTCCTCGGTCAGGGCGGGGACGCGGTCGACGCCGTCGGAGAGCCCGGAGGCGAGCTCGTGGGCGCCGTCGTCGAGGGTGCCGAGGCCGGTGTGCAGCTCCCCGGCGCCGTCCTGGAGCTGGGCCAGGCCGTCGTCGAGCTCGGTGGCGCCGGACTCCAGCTGGCCCGCACCGTCCTGCAGGGTCAGCGCCCCGTCGTGGAGCGCGGCGTTGCCCTCGGCGAGGGTGGTCGCCCCGTCCGTCAGCTCGCCGAGGCCGGACTGCAGCTCTCCGGCGCCGTCCTGGAGCTGGGCCAGGCCGCCGTCGAGCTCGGTCGCGCCGGAGCCCAGCTGCTCGAGGCCGTCCGCGAACCTCCCGGCGCCGTCGGCGAGGGAGTCGGCCCCGTCCTTCGCCTCACCGATCCCGCCCTGCAGCTTCTCGGCGCCCGCGGCCACGGCGTGGGCGCCGTCGTTGAGGTCCGTCAGATCCGCCTTGGCGGAGGCGGCGACGTCGTCCTCGACGAAGCCCTGGACGCGCTCGTTGGCGGCCGCGGAGGTCGCGGCGGCCTCCTCGGCGCGGCCGGCGACGGCGGTCACCCGCTCGTCCGCGCCGGTGAGCGCCTCCTGGAGCGCGGCGTACTGCTCGGACTCGGCGAGCGTCGGGTCCTCTTCGGCGAGCTCGGCCAGGGCGGCCTGCGCGTCGGCGATGCGGGCGCCCGCGCCGTCCTCGGCCGTGCCGGCCACCTCGGCGACCCGCTGGACGTCCTCGTCCACCGCGGCGACGTCGGCGGCCACCGCGTCCTGCCGCTCGATCACCTGGTCCAGGCCGGGGATCACCGTGTCGTAGAGCTGCTGGGTGCCGTCGGCCACCTGCGTGGCGCCGTCGGTGAGCTCGGCCGATCCGGTCTGCAGCTGGGCCAGCCCGTCGGAGAGGTCCGTGGCGCCCTGACGCAGGGCGGGGGCGTTCTCGGCGAGCTGCCCGGCTCCGTCGGCGAGGGCCTGGGATCCCTCGCGCGCCTGGTCGAGCCCGTCGGCCAGGCGGCCGGCCCCGTCCTGCGCGGATGCGGCGCCCTCGGCGAGTCGCTGGGCGCCGTCGTCGGCCTGGGCGGCGCCGTCCGCGAGGTCACCGGCACCCGTGGCGAGCTGGCCCGCGCCCTCGGCCAGCTTGCCCGAGCCGTCGTGGGCCTGGACGATCCCGTCCTCCAGCTGGCTCGCGCCGTCCTCCGCGGAGGCCGTGCCGTCGGCCAGCTGCGCGGCGCCGTCGGCGGCGTCCACCATGCCCGACCGCAGCTCGCCGAGGCTGGAGAAGACGGCCTCGAAGTACGCCTCGATCGCGGACCGGTTCACGGCGGCCTCGACCTTGGCCTGGCTCGCGTTCGTGACGGAGCCGATCACGAAGCCGTTGGCGTCGTCTCGGCGCAGGGTGATCTGCGCCTGCCGCGGTGTCCCGCCGCCCTCGGGGCTGACGAGGTCACGACTGAGCTCGGCGGGGATCTCCAGGACGAGGTAGTACCGGCCCTCCCGCAGTCCCTCCTCGGCCTCCTCCCGCGTGGTCTCGCGCCAGTCGAAGGCGCGGTCGTCCTTGAGGCGTTCGGTCATGTCCGCGCCGGTGCGCAGCGTGGTGTCGCCGCGCTGGACGGGCTCGTCCTCGTTGACGATCGCCACCGGCAGCCGGTCCATGGCCCCGTAGGGGTCCCAGTTCGCGGACAGGTACAGGGCGCCGTAGATGGCGGGGACGAGGAAGATGAACAGCAGGGCGAGCAGGGGCAGGCCACGGCGGAAGCGTCGCAGCTCGTAGCGGAACAGCATCAGTTCTCCCGGACGGGGGGCAGGGTGAGGACGACGGCGTCGCGCGGCACGGGCGCGGAGGCCACGGCGCTCACCGCGAACGGGTGGCCGTGGTCCTTGAGGACGTCCAGGGCCGCGTGGAGCGCGACCAGCTCATCGATGGTCAGGGTGGCGTCCACGTCGTCGAAGGTGACGAGGCGGGCCGGGCGCAGGCAGGCGACGACGGCGGCCAGCAGCGCGCGCTCGGGTGCAGGCAGCTCCCCGACGACGGCCTCCGGCGCCACGCTCAGCCTCACCGCGTCCGCGAGGAGGGCGAAGCGCGCGCGGCCGGCGCGGCGGCGCACGCCGTCGGCGAGGCAGCGCTCGTCCACGACCTCGGCCGCGGTCAGCGCCGGCTCGAGCTCCACCACGTCGGTGGTGTGGGCGACGGCGGTGCGGGCGCGGAGGGCGTGCGGGTGGCGCGCGGCGTCGATCGGGGGCCGGTACGCGCGGGCGGCGGGCCGCTCCGGCCCGTCCAGGGCGACGTCCACGGGGCCGCCGGTGAGCACGAGCTCGCCCCGCACGCCCTGCAGGCGCCCCGTGAGGGCGAGCAGCAGGGCCGAGCGGCCCGAGCCCTGGGTTCCGAGCACGGCCAGGTGGGTCTGCGGGGGCAGCACGAGGTCGAGGGGGCCGAACACCGGCCCGCGACCGCCGCGCAGGGTCAGACCGCGCGCCACGAGGGTGGCGGGCGGGAGGTCGTCGAGGTGCGCCGGGACGGGGGCGGGCCCGGGGCCATGGTGATCGGCGTCGGTGGGAGTGGAAGACATAGGCCCTCTTTGCCGAGTCGAGGCGGATTCAATACCATCGGTATTCAATACCATCGGCATCGAGAGGGCAACATGGCCACCCGACCCCGCCGCGAGGATGTCCGCGCGGCCATCCTCGACCACGCGGCCCGGGTGTTCGGACGGGAGGGCTACGCGCGCTCCTCCCTCGCCCGCATCGCGGCGGAGGCCGGCTACACGAAGGGCGCCGTCTATTCCGGCTTCGCGGGGAAGCCGGACCTCTTCGCCGCCGCCTGCACCGTCCAGTTCGAGCGGGCGACCACCCGAGCCATGGACGGCGTCGCCGACGCCCTGGACGACCCCGACCTGCCGCGCGAGGACCTGGTGGCCCGCGTGGCGGAGGCCCTGGCCGACGTCGTGCTCGAGACCACGGGCTCCTGGCCCCTGCTCCTCCACGAGTTCCAGGCCGTGGGCCTGCGCGAGCCCGCCGTGGGGAGAGCCTACCGGACGCTCACCGTCCGGCGGCGGGACTTCCTGGCCGGCCTGCTGCGCGAGCACCGCGTGCTGGCCGACGTCCCGGACGAGCAGGTCACGCACACCGCGGCCATGCTCCTGATGCTCGTGCACACGCTGTCGGTCGAGCGGCACCTGGCCCCGGAGGACCTGACGGTGGACGACGTGCGGGACACGCTGGCCGCGGCCGTGCGCTCCCTCCTGCCCTGACGCCTGCGCGCCGGCCCCGCCTCAGCCCAGAGTGCCGGCCACACCGCGCACCAGCGCCACCGTGCCCCCGACGCCGGCCAGGCAGATCGCGAGGACGCGCGCCTTCTCGGGGTCCACCCGGCGGGCCACCACCGAACCGAGCAGCACACCCAGCGGGCCGCCCGCCACGACGGCGACCCACACCGGCCACGGCACGTGCAGCCCCGCGGGCACGGCCGCGCCGAACAGCGACTTGGTGACCAGCGAGGTGAGATTGGCCAGCAGGAACACGGGCTGGAGGGTGGCCGCCCACGAGCGCTGGTCCCACCGGCTCGCCACCGCGTAGACCGCGAGCGCCGGCCCGGCGATGCCCGCGGTGGTGTTCATGAACCCGGCCACGGCGCCGGAGGCGAACACGGCCCCGTTCCCCTGGGCGGTGAAGCGCTGCTGCAGGCCCAGGACGGCGGCCACGGCCACCAGCACGGAGGACCCCAGGAGGATCTCGAGGGCGTGGGCGTCCAGGACCCGCACGGCCCACGCCCCCGCGAACGAGCCGGCCACGAGCAGGGGTGCGAGGCGGACGAAGCGCGGCCAGTCCACGTGCCTGTGGAGCACCGCGAACAGCAGCACCGCGGACACCGAGGCGGCCACGTTGGACAGCGTCACCCCCGCCACCGGGCCCAGGAGCAGGGACAGCGTGGGTGCGGCGATCATGCCGACGCCCATTCCGCTCACCCGCTGGAGCGTGCCGCCCACGGTGATCGCGGCCAGCGCGACGACGGCCGGCAGCCACACCAGGGAGGGGTCCATGCGGGCAGTATGCCGGAGCCGGGGGTGCCCGTCGGCCCTGGCGCCCGCCCGTGACGGGTGCGCATGCTGGCCGCATGGCCCAGCACAGCTCCACTCCGTACCCGCTCGTGATCGTGGGCAGCGGCCCCGCCGGCGTCAGCGCCGCCCGCGCCTACGTCGACGCCGGGGGACCCGGCCCCGTCCTCATGCTCACCTCGGACGTGGACCACCCCTACGAGCGCCCGCCGCTGTCCAAGGAGCTGCTGCGCGGCACCGCCGAACCCGACCCGACGGTGCTGGACGAGCTGCCGGACGCCGTCGAGCTGCGCCGGGGCGTGACCGTCACCCACGCGGACCTGGGTGCGCGGACGCTGTGGGCCGCCGAGGAGCCGGTCCGCTTCGAGCGCCTGATCCTCGCCCTCGGCGCGCACCCGAAGCCCCTGCCCGTCGCGGACGACGACGCCGAGGTGCACCTGCTGCGCTCTCTCGACCACGCCCGCCGCCTGGTGGCCTCCGCCGGGCACGCGCGCTCCGCCGTCGTGGTGGGCTCGGGGTTCATCGGCTGCGAGGCGGCCGCCTCCCTGGCCCTGCGCGGGGTGGCCACCACGCTGGTCACCCCGGACGAGGTGCCGCAGCAGAAGCGGCTCGGCCGCGAGGCGGGCGATCGGATCGCGCAGTGGCTGATCGGCGCCGGCGTCGAGCTGCGCACCGGCGTGCGGGTGGGGCAGGTGCGCGCCCCGCGCACCGTCCACCTCGACGACGGCGCCACGCTCGCCCCGGACCTGATCCTCGCCGCGGTGGGGGTCGAGCCGGGGGGCGGGTGGCTCGAGGACTCCGAGCTGACCATGCACGAGGGGCGGATCGTGGCGGACGAGCACCTGGCGGCGGCGCCGGGCGTGTGGGTGGCCGGGGACGTGGCCCGCGCCCACCACGCCGTGGCCGGCCGGCCGATCCCCGTGGAGCACTGGGGCGACGCCCTCGGCATGGGCGAGGTCGCCGGGCACAACGCGGCCCGCACCGAGGTCGGCGTGCCGGGCGGCGCCGGCCAGGCCTCCGTGCTGGCCCACGCGGCGACGGCGGACCCGGAGTCCCTGCGGCGGTGGGAGGCCGTGCCCGGGTTCTGGAGCACCATCGGCGAGCACACGCTCAAGCACGCCGCGTGGGGCGACGGCCACGAGCAGGCCCGCATGGTGGAGCGCACCGGCGGGTTCACTCTCTGGTACACGGACGCGCAGGACCGCGTGGTGGGCGTGCTGACCTACAACGCGGACGAGGACTACGAGCGCGGGCGGGAGCTGGTGGCGGGCCGGGATGCCGTGGGCGAAGGCCGAGGCCGTCCCGACCCTGCATGACAGACTGAGGGGATGACCACCCCGACCCCCGGCGCCGGCTCCCCGGGCAGCGGGGTGGCCGGGGGCGTGCTGGCCGCAGTGGGGGCGCTGGCCCTGATCGCGACCGTCCTGGCGCTGGTCCTCGCGTTCGGTCCGGCCGGCCGGGACGACGCCGGCGCGGGCGCCGAGCGGCGGCGCTGGAACGGCGGCTTCACCCCCGCCCCGCCCACGGTGAACACGCAGGGGTACGCCGAGCCCGTGCAGGGCCGCGTGACCTCCCGCTTCGGGCCCCGCCCCAACCCGTTCGGCGAGGGCGTGGTGCCCTCGGGGGTGTCCGAGGAGGCCCTGACCCGCCACGACGGCGTGGACCTCGGCGGGGTGCCGGAGGGCACGCCCTTCCACTCGGTGTCCGACGGCCGAGTCCTATTCGTGGAGGCCGGCGGGGACGCGGGCGGCAACCTGCTCGCCGTGGACGCCGGGGACGGCCACGTGTGGCGCTACCTGCACGCCGCCCCGGACTCCACCGTGGTGGACGCGGGCCAGCGCGTCTCCGCCGGGGACCACCTGGCCGGCGTCGGGCAGACCGGCGCCGCCACCGGCGTGCACCTGCACCTGGAGCTGCGCGTGGACGGCGAGCCGGTGGACCCGGAGGCCTACCTGGCCGAGCGGGGCGTGGAGCTCGGCGGCTCCTACCCGGAGCGGCGCCGCGGCCTCAGCCGGTGACCGGGCCGCCGCCGTCGTCCACGGACCCGGCCCAGCGGACCTCCCCGTCCACGACCTCGTCCGTCGGCGCCAGGCCGATCGCCTGGGCGACCCGCTGGGAGGCCGTGTGCTCGGGGTGGACATCCGCCACGAGGCGCCGCACCCCCCGGTCCCGCAGCTCGCCCTTGAGGAGGCCGGCGGCCTCCTTCGCCAGCCCGCGGCCCTGCCACGGCGTGCCGATCAGCCAGGCGATCTGCGTGGGTCCCCCGTCCACGGGGATGGTGGCCTGGACGTAGCCGACCGGCCGGCCCTCCGGCTCCAGCACCACGATCCAGTTGGCCCAGTCCTCCGCGCCGTCCTCGGAGCGACCGCGCGCGAGGATCGCGTACCGCTGCCGCAGCTCCTCCTCGCCCGGCGGCGTCCCGCCGGTGTACGTGTACAGGTCCGGGTCGGCGAGGACCGCGGCCATGGCCTCGGCGTCATCCACCCGCAACGGGCGCAGGGAGAGGGAATGCGGCATGGGCACAGTCGACCAGCCCGGCCCCGCGCAGACAAGAGGCGGGGCGCATCCGCCCGCCGCTAGCCTGGGCGCATGCCGCCCGCCCCCACCGCCCGTCTGCGCTTCCGCGAGATGGCCGACGCCGACCTCGACCACCTGGCCGGCCTCCTCGGCGATCCCGTGGTGATGCGCTTCTACCCCGCCCCGCGCACGCGCGCGGAGGCGGCGGCGTGGATCGCGGGCAACCGGCGCCGGTACGCGCAGGACGGGCACGGGCTGTGGATCATCGAGACCCACGACGACGGCGGGTCCGGCTTCGTGGGCGACTGCGGCCTGACGTGGCAGGAGGTCAACGGGGAGCCTCGCCTGGAGGTCGGCTACCACGTGCGGGCCGACCTGTGGGGGCGCGGCTACGCCACCGAAGCGGCCGCCGCCTGCCGGGACCACGCCCGGGACGTGCTGGGGCACCACGAGCTCGTGGCGATCATCCACCCGGAGAACACGGCCTCGCGCCGGGTGGCCGAGCGGATCGGGATGACCGTGGTGGGCGAGGACCGCACCGGCGCGCCCGAGGCCCGCGCGGCTCTGGGGCTCGAGGCGCGCACCGTGCTGGGGATGAGGCTCCGGCCGGGCGCGTGAGGCGCGGCCCGGCCGGACGTCTCAGCCCCGGTCGCTCACTTGGCGTGGCGGGCGAGCAGCTCGCGGGCGGCGTCCAGGCCGCCGGCCTCGACGTCGTAGGAGCCGGTGGACGCGTGGTGGGCCTCGACCGCGTCCGTGATCCGGTAGTGGTCCGGGTTGCCGGGCGGGTCGGAGGTCTCCAGCACGTGGATCAGGTAGGTCTCGCCGGCGGCCAGGGCCTGGCGGTCGTCGCGCTCGTGATGGGTCATGACGTCCTCTCGGGTCGGCGCCCGGCGGGTCTGTCCCACCGGGGCGTGCGCACCAGGGTGGCGCATCGACGGCGGCGGGGCACAGTCCTGCCCGCCCGCGGGCCGGATCCGGTCAGTAGGCGGGTCAGAGTCCGCTCAGGCCCCGACGTAGGAGCTGACGACGCTCCGCAGTGCCTCGGCGGATTCGTAGATGTCCTCCAAGTTCTCGAGGTCGGCCCGCGTCCTGTTCTTGTCCGCATCGAACAGCACCAGATATTTCACCTTCCCGTCGAAGTGAAGGCGCGCGATCGGCTTCCGATTGTTGTCGTCCAGGATGACGCTGCAGTACGAGGCTGCGTCGCGCATGTAGACGCGGTTCATCGGCACGATTCCGGCGAGAATCGCCTTGATGATGCGGAAACCCTCGATCTCCTCTTCGGTCGTCACCACGCCCGGCTTGAGCTGGCCCTCCTGACCGTTCTCCTCGTCGGACAGGACCGTCTGATCGCCGGTGGCCACGGGCTCAGCGGGAGCCGCCAGTACCGGAGCGACCTGGTCGCCCAGGGCAGTCTTCAGCCGCGCGTTGACGCGATCGTTGATGTACTGGCGCGCAGCCTCCTCGGTGAGCCGGGTGAAGGTCTCCACCGCCTTGGCGTTCATGTACCCGGAGTACACGCGCTTGGCGAGGACCTTCACCAACTCATCGCTCGGCGCAGCCATCTCGGCAGAAATCTCGCGCTTGATGGCCGATACGTACTTCAGCTCCTCGGCTGCGGCGATGACCGAGTCGAGATCGAAGGATCCCTTCGCCAGCTGCTCGAGCTTCGGCACGGTGACCGGGTCGATGTCCAGAAGATCGAGGACGAGGAACGGACGCTCGTCGAGGATGTTGGCCTTGTCGAGGTCCGTGTAGAAGTTCCACACCCGCCCGTTGGTGAGCACGCCGATCCGCGCTTCACTGGTGTGGAAGTAGCGCACCAGCTGGCTCGCGTGCGCCAGGGACAGCTCCGAGCCGACCTTCTTGGCCTCCACGAGGATGTTGACCTTCCCCTCCCGCATGATGGCGTAGTCGATCTTCTCCCCCTTCTTCAGGCCCAGATCTGCGACGAACTCCGGGACGACCTCCTGGGGATCGAACACGTCGTAGCCCAACACCTGCGAGATGAATGGCATGACGAGCGCGTTCTTCGTCGCCTCTTCCGTGTCCAGGGAGCTTGCGTAGTCGCGGGCTCGCCGAGCCACTTGCGCAAGCTTGTCCTCGAATTCAGTCATGCCGTTTCACCCATCCGTGAGTAGGAGCCGGACAGCCGGGAATCCGGCAGCCTCGCACGTCAGCGCCCGAAGGCCCGCCGCAGCTGTGTCGAAATATAACCCAGCTCACAAACACGCTACGGGGACCCTCGCAGGCGCTCCGTGGCCGGACCGCGGGATCGCCCGGAACGCGAGGCGGCCACGACGCGTCGCCTCTCACAGGAAGGAGACGGGGCGTCGTGGCCGCGTTCCGCGGGGGGCCGCCCTGTCAGGCGACGCCCGGCCGGCTCAGCGGTTGCCGGGGTGCTGCGGGTCGGCCGGGATGCCGCGGCTCAGGGGCTCCACGGGCGGGCCGCTCGTCTCCGGGGTCACGGGCGAGCCGGTGCGGGAGCCGCCGACCTCCGGGGTGTCCGGCACCTGATCGCCGGAGGGCTGGGCGCCGGAGCGCAGCGCCTCGAGCCGCGTCTCGAGGACCTGCACCACGGGCAGGCGGTCGCCGTGGGCGCGCTCGTAGGCGAGCAGCTGCTCCACCTGCGACTCGTCGAGGCCGGTGATCCGGGTCGGCAGCGTGCCGTTGGGGATGTGGTCGTAGTCCGGCAGGGGGAGCTCGTCGCGGTTCGGGGCGTTCGTCATGGCACTGTCCCTCTTCTCTCGTCGGGGTCCCTCGTCGGGATGCGTGGTCCACCCACGCTAGTGAAGGCCCCCGTCAGACGGCACCCCCTGCCGCCCCGCTCACCCGACCCCGTCCCGCCGCGCCCGCAGCACGATCTCCAGGTCGAACCGCGCGTCGGGGTCCTCGAGGGCCTCCCCGAACAGCTCGCGCAGCCGGCCCACCCGGTACCCCACGGTCTGGGGGTGCACGCCGAGCTCCGCGGCGATCGGCGCCCGCTGGCCCCAGTGCGTGAGCCAGGCGAGCAGGGTCTCCTCCAGCACCGCCCGCTTCGCCTCGCTCACCTCGTCCAGGGGCGCCAGCACGCGTTCGGCCAGCTGCGTCACGACGCGCGGCTCGGCCCCCAGCACCACGCGCGCCAGGTGGTCCGCGGCGAGGATCGGGGACGGGGCGCCGTCGTCGTCCTCCCCCTGCGCGGGCTCCGCCGTCCGGCCCGCCGCCTCCTGGACGGCCAGCGTGCGGGCCACCCGGTAGGAGTGGGGCACGAGCGGCCAGTCCACGGCCGGCCCGACGACGGCGGCCGTCCCCGCCAGCAGGCGCAGCATGCGCTCGCGGCGGCCCTGGGAGGGCGTCGCGTCGATCACGGCGACCACCTCCGAGTCCCGCTCCACCACGAGCCCGGCCCGGCCCAGCCTCTCCCGGACGGCGACGCCGGCGTCCGCGGGCAGCACCACCACCGCCAGCCGGCGCGGCAGCCGCCAGTCCGCGAGCGCGGCCAGCCGTTGCACCTCCTTCTCCTCGGTCCCGCCCCGGACCAGGGCGGTGGCGAGGGCGGCGCGGTGCAGCTCGAGCACGCCCGCCTGGGCGGACTGCGCCTCCGCGTACGCCTGGGCGCTGACCGAGGAGAGCTCGTCGATGTAGGCCCAGATGGACTCGCCGAGGTCGATCACCACGGACATGCCCATGCCGAGGTGGGCGCATTCGGCGGACAGGTCCCGGAACACGATCCGTGCGGAGGCCCGGTAAGCGCCGAGCAGGGCGTCCATCGTGCGGCCCTCCCGGAACTCCCCCGCGCCCAGGTAGGCCATGAGCGCCCGCGTCTCGGGGCTGAGCGCGGGACGGGCGGTGCCTGGCAGGCTCATCAGCTGCTCGAGCGCCGCGGTCACCCCGCGCGTCAGGTTCTCGCCGTAGCGGCCGTCCCGGGCGCTCACGTACGCCGGGATCTGCTCCGGCACCGTCTCGATGATGCGCTGCATGATGGCCGGGATCGCGGGGGCCAGCCGGCCGGGGAGGTCCGAAGGCAGGGACAGCCACGGCGGGTGCCAGTCGGTGCCGCGCGTCGGGGCGGGGGTTGAGGCCATGATCTTGTCTCCTCACGATGAATCCTGCGGGTCGATCGTACGTCCGACATGAAGAATCATGGCGCGCTGCGCCATAGCGTGGGGGCATGCCCGGCCCCTTCCTGCTCACCCGCCTGGTCACGACGCTCCTGCACCCGCTCACACCGCAGGACGTCCTCGGCCTGTTCGACCCCGTGCACTCCTCCCGCCAGCTGCGCGGGGTGGTCACCTCCGTCGCCCGCGCGACGCCCGGCGCCGTCACCATCGCGTTCCGTCCCGGACCGGGTTGGCGGGCCCACGACGCCGGCCAGTGGGCACGCATCGGCGTCGACGTGGACGGGGTGCGGCAGTGGCGCTCCTACTCGCTCTCCGCCCCCGCGGGCGCGGACCCGGAGATCACGGTGTCCGACATCGGCCTCGTCTCCGGCACGCTCGTGCGCCACACGAAGCCCGGCGACGTCCTCTTCCTCGACATCCCCGAGGGCGACTTCACCCTGCCGGACGAGCCGCGCCCGCTGCTCATGCTCACCGCCGGCTCAGGCCTGACCCCGGTGATGTCCATGATCCGCACGCTCGTGCCGACGCGCCGGGATGCCGACGTGGTGCTCATCCACTCCTCCCGCACCCCCGAGGACGCCCTGTTCCGCGAGGAGCTGGCCGAGCTGGCCGACCAGTTCCCGGGCCTGCGCGTGGTGCACCACCACACCGCGGAGGCGGGCCGCCTCGACCTCTCCTCCCCCGCGCAGCTCGAGGGCCTCTGCCCCGACTGGCGCGAGCGGGCCGCCTACGCGTGCGGGCCGGCCGGGTTCCTCGACGACGCCGAGGCCCTGTGGCGGCGCGAGGCGGCCGCGGACCTCACCATCGAGCGGTTCCAGGCCGACTTCGCCCCGGGCGTGGCGGGGGCCGGCGGCCGCGTGGTGTTCGAGCACGCCGACGTCGAGGTGGACGCCCCCGGCGACGTGCCGCTGCTCGTGGTGGCCGAGGACGCCGGCGTCGCCGCGCCCGCCGGCTGCCGCATGGGCATCTGCCACGCATGCCTCACGCCGCTGCGCTCGGGCCAGGTCACGGACCTGCGGACCGGACAGGTGCACGGCGAGCCCGGCGAACTGATCCAGACCTGCGTGAGCGCCGCCGCCGGCCCGCTGAGCCTCGGCCTGTGAACCTGACGCCCGGCCCGCGACCCGGGCCTCCCTGACCATCCCCGCCTCCCGCCCCCCGGAGCTGTCTTTTATTCACATGTCCGAGCCCACGAGACGGAGCTACATGTCGTATGCCGCCATCCGCTTTTCAAAAAAACTGTATTTAATTTTGATTCTCTGCGGGATCTCGCATAT
>NZ_VIGS01000040.1:0-20673 GCF_006704135.1 Micrococcus sp. R8502A1 | reverse complement strand
AAGAGCCCCCCCGCCGCCCCCCCCGCCTGGATCGACTACACCGCCCCCGACTTCGCCCGCCAGCAGGCCTTCTACGAGGCCCTCTTCGGCTGGTCCTTCACCGACTCCGGCGAGGAGTTCGGCCACTACCGCATGATCACCAAGGACGGCGCCTCCGTGGGCGGCGCCATGGACGCCGACCAGCTCTCGCAGATGACCGGCGAGGACGCCCCGCCCGCCGCGTGGACCGTGTACCTGCGCACACAGGACATGGACGCCACCCTCACCGCCGTGCGGGAGAACGGCGGCGCCGTGCTCGTGGACGCCATGCCCGTCGGCGACCTCGGTGTGATGGCCATGGCCGAGGGCCCGGGCCACGAGGTGGTGGGCTTCTGGCAGTCCGGCACCTTGGCCGGCCATGACCTGCCGCTCACCCCCGGCACCTCCGTGTGATTCGAGCTCATGACGACCCGCTTCGACGAGTCCGCCGAGTTCTACCGCGCCGTGGCCGGCTGGCAGCCCACCCCGCTGGGGGACGACGGCGCCCCGGAGGACACGCAGACCGCGGCCGACGCCGAGGACGCGGCCCACGACGGCCCCCGCTACGCGACGAACCACCCGTTCGACCGCGCGACCGCGGGCCTGTGCGACGCGCGGGCCTGGCTGCCGCCGAACGCGGTGGGGTACTGGCGCATGTACATCGCCGTCGCGGACACGGACCGCGCGCTCGAGGTGATCCGCGAGCACGGCGGCACGGTCCTGGACGGCCCCCAGGACTCCCCGTTCGGCCGCGTCACCACCGTGCAGGACCCCGCCGGGGCCACGTTCCAAATCAACGAGCCGCCCGCGCAGGGCTGACCTGCGCCGCGGCCCTCACTCCTGCGCGGCCCTGCGGCCGTCCGCACGGCGGTAGGCCATGGCGAGCACGGCCCCGGAGAGGTTGTGCCAGATCGAGAACACGGCGCCCGGCAGGGCCGCCGCCGGCGAGATGTACTGCGCCGCGAGGCCCGCAGCGAGGCCCGAGTTCTGCATGCCGACCTCGATCGAGACCGTGCGCGCCACGGGCGTGGGCAGCCGGAACAGCTTCGCCGCGCCGTAGCCGAGCAGGTAGCCGAGCCCGTTGTGCAGCACCACCGCTGCGAACACCAGCAGGCCCGCCGACAGCACGCGGGAGGCGCTGTTGCCGACGACGGCGGCCACCACCAGCGCGATGAACACCACCGAGACCCACGGCAGGGCGGGCAGCACGCGGTCGACGACGCGGCGCAGCAGCAGGCGCACGACGAGTCCGCCCAGGACCGGCAGGAGCACGATGTTCACGATGGACTTGGCCATGGCGCCGCCGTCGACGGCCATGTACTGGCCGGCCAGCCACAGGGTGAGCAGCGGCGTGAGCAGCGGGGCCAGGAGCGTGGACACGGAGGTCATGGCCACGGAGAGGGCGGTGTCGGCGCGGGCGAGGTAGCTGACCACGTTCGAGGACGTGCCGCCCGGGGCCGAGCCCACGAGGATCACGCCCGCCGCGAGCTCGGGCGGCAGCTGGAGCACGACGGCGACGCCGAGCCCCAGCAGCGGCATGATCGCGTACTGCGCCACCACGCCCAGCAGCACGGGCAGCGGCCGGCGGGCGACGAGGCCGAAGTCCGGAAGGGTCAGCGTCAGGCCCATGCCGAACATGATGATCCCGAGGAACAGGTTGACCTGGGGCAGCAGCGTCTTCGCGGCGGTCGGGGCGAGGAAGCCCACGAGCGCGGCGGCGAGCACCAGCAGCGGGAAGACGGTGACGGCGATGCGTGCGGAGCGGTCTTCCGCGCGGCGGGCGTCGGTGGGGGCGGGATCCGGTGCGGTCATCCCGTCATGGTAGGAGCGCGACCGCGGTGCGTCGTCGCGTGACGCGGCGCCGTCGTCGGCCTTCCGGAATCTTCTGCGCCCCTGACCCTTCTGGACGTCCGCTCCCGCCCCAGAAGGGTCAGTTCCGCAGACGATCCTCCGCGCCACCGGCGTCGAGACCGCCACGCTCCGCGATCGCGGCCCGCACCAGCCCCGCCGTCTCGACGAATCCCCGCCACCGGTCCGTCCCCGCCACCCGGATGTTGAGCCAGCCCTGACGCAGGAACACCGCGTCCCGGCGGGTGTCCTTGCCGACCTGCGCGGCGCCGTCGTGGGTCTTGCCCTCGTAGTGGATCGCGATCCGCCACCGCCGGTAGCCGAGGTCCGCGCTGGCGGGGTGCCAGAGCGAGTAGTCAGGGTCCCAGAGCTCGATCTGCAGGTCCGGCTCGGGCAGCCCCGCGGCCATCAGCGCCAGGCGCAGTTCGGTCTCGGCCGGGGAGTCGGAACCGGTGCGCACGAGCGCGAGCGCCTCCCGCGCCCGCACGATCCCGGCCTCGCCGGTGTGCCGCTCGAGCGCGGCGCCGAGCTCCCGGCGGGTGGCCAGCGCGACCTTCCCCCGCCTCTCGTCCTCCCGGGCCAGGCGATCTCCGACCGCCACGAGCGCGTCCCGGTCCAGGACGGTGGCCAGGTGGAACCAGGTGTCGGCGTGCGAGGTCCACCGCAGCCCGTGCAGCCGGTCCCGCCGCACGAGGACGCGGTCCAGGTCCACGAGCCGGGTGCGCACGCCGGGCACCCGCAGCACCCGGCGGGTGCGGGACCGCAGGACAGTGGGACGCACCCGGGCCTTCACGTCCTCCGGGAGGGGCCAGCCCAGCAGCCGGGCCACGGACTCTCCGGTCACCACGACGTCGGGACGCATCGCCGCCAGGTCCTGCAGCCGGGACAGCTCGGTGGCGAGGGGGCGCGCGGGCGGCGTCACCCCGGTGACAGGGCCGATCCAGCGATAGTGGCCGTGCGCGACGCGTTCGACGTCCCGGCTGCGCAGCCGCGACCCGGACACGCCAGCGGCCAGCGCCTCCGCCCGCGTGAACGGGGCGTCCTGGAGATGGGCGGGGAAGGGTCCGGGCACGCGCATGGCCCCGATCCTGCTCGCTCCCGACGCCGGCGGGTCGGGTTGTCCACAGGCCATGCGGCGGAGTCGGGCCGACGTCGTCGTGGACGTCCTGCCGCGCACTGGGAATCCGTTGCACATCTGACCCTTCTGGGCCGCCGCGCAGCGCTCGGAAGGGTCGGATCCGCAGAAGATTCCGGGATCACCCGCTCAGCCCGTACTCCTTCAGCATCTTCCGGGCCTCCTGGGTGCCGGCCCTCTGCAGCTCGAGCAGCTGCGCGTAGATCCCGCCGGACGCGGCCAGCTCGGCCGGGGTCCCGATCTCCTGCACCTGCCCGCCGCGCAGCGTGACGATCCGGTCCACGGACGCGATCGTGCTCAGCCGGTGCGCCACGATCAGGCTCGACCGCCCCACCATCAGGTCCTCGAGGGCCGCCTGCACGAGCCGTTCTGACTTCGTGTCCAGTGCGGAGGTGGCCTCGTCCAGCACAAGGATCGGCGCGTCCTTCAGCACGGCCCGCGCCACCGCGATCCGCTGCTTCTGCCCGCCGGACAGCCGCAGCCCGCGCTCGCCGATCACCTGTTCGTAGCCGTCGTCGAACGCCGCCACGAACCGGTGCGCGTACGCGGCCTGCGCGGCGGCCCGGACGCGTTCGTCGGAGGCGTCGGCGTCCGCGTAGGCGATGTTCTCGCGCACCGTCCCGGAGAACAGGCTCGGCTCCTGGAACACGGTGGCGATCCGCCCGCGCAGCGCGGCCAGGTCCAGCCCGGCGACGTCCTGTCCGAACACCTCGATGCGTCCGCTCGTCACCGGGTACAGGCCCAGCAGCAGGTGCGCGATGGTCGACTTCCCGCCGCCCGACTCGCCCACGAGCGCCACCCTGGCACCCTGCGGGATGTCGAAGGACACGCGGTCCAGCACGGGGCGGGAGGCGTCGGCGTCGTAGGCGAAGGAGACCTCGTCGAAGCGCACGGCCGGCACGTCCGCGGGGACGTCCGGCGCACCCGGCACGACGTCGGCCCGCGGCTCCGCCGGCGCGCGCGGTGCGTCCGCGCCCGCCGACTCCGCACTCGCGCTCGCCGCCGCGAGCGCCGCCCCGCCGGCCCGCTCGCGCTCCTCGGCGAGCACCTCGAAGTAGTCCTTCGACCCGGCGACGGCGCGCTGGGCGGAGTCCACGAGGAAGCTCATGGAGAAGATCGGCTGCCGGGCCATGTTCATCAGCTGCAGGAGGATCACCATGTCGCCCACGGAGAACAGGCCCTGCGCGGTGCGGACGAACACGATCAGGTACATCGCGCCGAAGGCCACGTTCAGGGCGAGCCGGCGCCCGGCGTCCATGCCGTGCCAGAACCGGGACTGCTGCCGGGTGATCTCCACGGTCCGCAGGAACCGGTCGCGGAACCCGGTGAGCTCGTGGTCCTGCCGGTTGTAGGCCCGCACCACGGACATCTGGGAGACCACCTCGGCGAACCGCCCCGAGGCGACGTCCACCTCCGTGTTCTTCTCCCCCTCCCACACCTGCCACTTCGCGGACGTCCGCGCGGTGAGCCACATGTACACGGGGAAGACGACGGCCAGCAGGATCGCCAGCGGCCACCAGTAGAACGCCGTGATCACGAGCACCGCGGCGGTGGTGACGAGCATGGTGAACGCGTTGTTCGCGAAGAACTGCAGAAACTGGGTGATCTCGTTGATGGTGCGGTTCAACCGGTTGACGACCCGCCCGGTGATCGCGGTGTCGAAGTACCGCTGGGGCAGGTGCAGCAGCTGCTCGAAGTACCGCGTGGAGAGAATGGTGCGCATGCGCGCGGCCATCACGTCGCCCCAGTAGCCGCCCACGCTCACCACCAGGGTGGTCGCCACCTCGACGGCGAGGAACGCGACCGCCAGCCAGGTCACCGCGGTGACGGCCTCGGCCACGTCGGTCTCCCCCGCGACGGCGGCGACGATCCGGTCCGTGGCCGCACCGATCAGGAACGGGGTGGCCAGGGCCAGCACCGCGGCCAGCACGGAGCTGACGGCGATGCCGAGGTAGAGGCGGTGGAGCCGGGGCGCGAAGCGCAGGATGCGGAGCAGCGACGTCACCCGGCCAGGCTAGTGGCCGGTGCGGACATCAGCGCGGGCCGGTCGGCCCGCCTGGAGGTCAGAACGGGGGCGCTGCGGCGACGGCGGCCAGCACGGGGTGCAGCAGCGGGGCCACGCCGTGCCCGCCCGGTGCGGCCGGGGCGGCGGGGTCCATCCAGTGCAGCTCGACGATCTCGTCCGTCGGCTCGGGGACCTCGTGCCGGGCGACGGGCCGCCACAGCGCGAACACCTCCGAGTGCAGGGCGGCGCCGGGCTCGTTGGCGGCGGCGGTGTCCCACGCGCCGAGGCGGGTCAGCTCATCCGGGCGCAGGCGCAGCCCGGTCTCCTCGGCCACCTCGCGCACCGCGGTGTCCACGGGGGCCTCGCCGGGCAGGTGCTTGCCGCCGGGGAACATGAACATGGCGGTGCCGGCCTTGCGGACGGTCAGCACGCGGCGGTCCGGGCGGGCCAGCACGACGGCGGAGACGCGGATGACCTCCCCGGCTGCGACGGTCGGCGTGGGGGCGGAGTCGGAGGGGGAAGGACTCATGCCCCCATCATCCTCCCCGGGCGGCTCAGAGGAGCGTGAGCCCCACCTTCACGGCGATTCCCAGCATGAGCACGCCCACCACGGCGTCCACGATCCGCCACGTCCGCGCCGAGTCCACGGACGGGGCGAGCTTGGTGCCGCCCCAGCCGAGCGCGGTGAACCAGACGAGCGAGGCCGCCACCGCGCCGCCCACGTACGCCCACTTCGCCGCCCCGAACGTCTGCGCGAAGGTGCCCATCATCACCACCGTGTCGAGGATGGCGTGCGGGTTCACCAGGGAGACGGACAGCGCCAGCAGGATGATCCGCGGCAGCGGCGTCTGTGGGCGGTCCAGCGCCACGCGGCGCGGCTGCACGCGCTGCCGCACCGCCACCGACCCGCCGCCCGAGGGGGTGCCGAAGCCGGGCGCGCCGTCGTCGTGACGCCCGACGCCGGCCCCGGCCGGCTCGCGATCGGCCAGGCGGCCGGTCGCCGGGTCGATCAGCGGCAGCTCACCGGTGAGGACCGCGAGGTCGATGCGGTCGGGGCCGTGCCCGGTCCCCGCGCCGTCCGCGGCCGAGGTGCTGAGGGTCCGGTCCCCGCGCCAGGCGGAGCGCAGCGCGCCCACGGCGAACGCGAGGAGGTAGACCACGCCGGCCACGGTCAGCGCGGGCACGAGCCACGGCCAGCGTTCGGCCACCACGCCCACGCCGCCGGCGCCGAGCACGAGCAGCGCCACATCGGCCACGAAGCACACCGTCAGGACGGTCCACACGCGGTCGCGCCGGACGATCTGGCGCAGCAGGAACAGGGTCTGCGCGCCGATGGCGACGATGAGGGCGAGGTAGGTCAGGAATCCGGTGGCGAAGATGGTCACCGAGCGAGGATAGGAGCCGTCCCACGTCCGTGCCATCGCGATCTTCTTCAAGATCTGAAGACATCCTTCATGACCACCCCTACCCTGGACCGCATGAACTCCGACCACCTGCGCGCCCTCGTCGCGGCCGTCGACCACGGCACCTTCGACGCCGCCGCGGACTCCCTGCGGATCTCCGGCTCGGCCTTCTCGCAGCGGATCAAGGCCCTCGAGCGGCAGGTGGGCCAGGTGCTCCTGGCCCGCACCGTCCCCGTCCGGCCGACCGCGGCCGGCGAGCGCATGCTCCGTCTCGCCCGGCAGACCCTCGCACTCGAGGACGAGGCGCTCGCCGCGCTCGGCCGCGGCGACGGAGGACGCGTGCCGCTGCGCGTGGCCCTCAACGCGGATTCCCTCGACACGTGGTGGGAGCCCGTGCTGCGCGAGGCGGCGACGTGGGACGACGTCGTCCTGCAGATGCAGTCCGAGGACCAGGAGCACACCGCCGTCCTGCTGCGGGACGGCGCGGTCGTGGCGGCCGTGACGGACGACCCCACGCCCGTGGCCGGGTGCACCTCCACCCCGCTGGGCACGATGCGCTATCACGCGGTGTGCGCGTCCTTCCTGCTGGAGCTGCACCGAGACGCGCGGGGCCGGGTCGACTTCGGCACGCTGCCGATCGTGGACTACGGCCCCCGTGACGGCCTGCAGCACACGGTGCTGCGCCGCGTCACCCGGGGCCGCCCCGCGATCGTCCCGCCGACCCACCTGGTGCCGTCCGTGCACGCGTATCTGCGGGCGGTGGAGCTCGGGCTGGGCTGGGGCATGCTCCCCTCGGTGCAGATCCCGCCGGGCGTGCTCGAGGGCCGGCACCCCGACCTCGAGCCGATCCCGGCCCTCGGCGCGGCCGACGTGCACCTGCACTGGCAGCGCTGGACGGCCGGGACCGCGGCCCTGGACCGCCTCACGGACGCGGTGCTGCGCGCCGCGCCCTCGGCGGGGGACACCGCGGACTGACGGGCGCATTCGAGACCCGCCCCGGACGCGCCGCGACCCCCGCCGGAGGGGCGGGGGTCGCGGTCACGGGCCGCTCGGGGCGGCCGGGGTCGGGTCAGCGGGCGTCGCCGGTGCCCGGGCGGCGGGTGTCCGCGCCCTCGGCGCGCACGTCGCCGGCGCGGTCGTCCACGCGGTGCACGTCATGGTCGCGGTGCGCGCCGCCCACGTGGTGGTCGCGGCGCACGGGCTCGGCGTGCACCTCACGCTTGCGGCGGCCGGCCAGGCCCGCCAGGCCCAGCAGGCCGGCCAGGCCCCACAGGCCCCAGTTGCCGTTGTCGTCCTTCTCCTCCTCCTGGGGGGCGGGCGACTCGGAGGCCGGTGCCGTCGTGGCGGCCTCGGTGGCCGGGGCCGTGGTCTGCGCGACGGCGGCGGGGGCACCGAGGCCGGTGACGACGGCGGCGGCGAGGGTCAGGGCAGTGGCGGTTCGGCGGATGTCAGTCATGTTCGTGCTCCTCTCACCGGCGGCCTTCGCCGACCGGCGTCGGGGTGGATCGGCCGGAAGTCCCGGACGACCCTTTCGGTCATACACAGGCACCGTACGTACAGGGGGGTGGGGGTACGTCAACGGTTGCCGTCCCGGGGTCAGGGCCGGCCGGCCCGGGCGGAGCCGCAGCAGGAGCCCGCAGCCCCCGGCCCGGCGCGCCCCGGGGTGCAGGGCACGACGACGTCGAAACGCGTCCACCCGCCCTCGGATGCCACGGTCACGTCCCCGCCATGGCTGCGCGCGATCGAGCGCACGATGGCCAGACCCAGACCCGTGGACGGCTCCGTGCCCGGGGCGCTCGTCCGGCCCTTCCCGGGGCCCCGGACGAAGCGGTGGAAGAGGGTGGCGTGTCGGTCGGCCGGGATGCCGCCGCCGTCGTCGTGGACGCTGACGAGCATGAAACCGGGCCGGGGCCGGTCCTCCCGCACGGAGGCCGTGACGGTGGTCCCGACGGGGGTGTGCTTGGCCGCGTTGGAGAGCAGGTTGCCGACCACGCGGGCCAGCTGCGACCGGTCGCCGGTGACGCACCGCTGGGTGCCCGGCTCCGCCCCCTCGGGCAGGTCCACCACCCACGTGTGGTCCGGCCACGCAGCGCGGGCGTCCATCACGCCCTCGAGGACCACCTCGGACAGGTCCACCTGTTCGGCCAGCGCCACCTCCCCGGAGGGCTCCAGACCCATGGCCCGGCCGCGCGAGACGGACTCGAGCCGTTCGAGCAGGAGCATGTCGTCCACGAGGGCCGCCATCCGGTCGGCCTGGAACAGCACCCGGCCGAGCGACCGCCGGCCAGTCGCGGAGAGCTCCTCCGTCATCGCGATCATCTCGGCGTAGCCGCGCACCGAGGCGAGCGGCGTGCGCAGCTCGTGGGAGGCGTCCGCCATGAACCGGCGCATCTGCTGCTCCTGCACGCGGCGCTGCTCCAGGGCCGCCTCGACCGAGCCGGTGAACCGGTCGAGCGCCTGGGCGACGACAGCCACCTCGTCCGGCCCCTGCAGGAGCCGAGGCGGCATGCGTGAGTCCTCCGGATCGAGCCCGGCGCGGGCCATGTCCACCTGGGCGACCCGCTCGGCGACGGCGGCGACCTCGCGCAGCGGGGCCAGGCCCCGACGCAGCCACAGGGTCACCAGGATCGCGGTGGTGAGGACGGTGACGGACAGTCCGACGGCGACCGCGAGCAGCGCCTGCCGTGCGACGTCGGACATGGCGCCCGTCGGCGCCCCCACCACGAGCACCTGGTCCGCGGCCACCCAGGGGCCCGGCGCGCTCAGCAGTTGGGCCTGGACGCGATAGGAGACGTCACCGACGACGGCGTCCAGCATCGGCCCACCCGGCCGGTCCCGGACGGCGCGCAGAAGGTCGTGGGCCTCCCGCGCCGTGAGCGGCACGGACTGCCCGGCGTCACCGACCCGGTGCCCGGTGAGGGCGTCCTGCTGATGCGCCTCCAGACCGGAGAGCGGGACGAGCGCGACCACCGTGCCCTCGGGCTGGCCGAGGGTGCCCGGCGCGCGCAGGTACCCCTCCCCGGGGCCGGCGTCGCCCCCTCCGCCCGGCGAGGGGGCCGTCAGCTGCTCCGAGGCGCGGATCCACGCTTCGGAGGCATCCCGAGAGGCGGATTCGGTCAGCAGGGCCTTCGTGATGCCGGCCGCGAAGAACGAGTAGGCCAGGATGGTGGCCACCAGGATCAGAAGGACGCCGGCGCCGATGCGGCGGGCCAGCGACGTGGGCCGCCTGCGGCGGGTGCTGCCGTGCCCCGAAGGGACCGCGACGGTCTCAGGCAGGCCGGATGACATACCCGGCGCCGCGGATGGTGTGGATCATCGGATCCCGATCCGCGTCGATCTTCTTCCGCAGGTAGGAGATGTACAGCTCGACGATGTTCGCGCGGCCGCCGAAGTCGTAGCCCCAGACGTCCTGCAGGATGCGCTCCTTGGAGAGCACCGTGCGGACGTTGGCCATGAGGAACTTCAGCAGGTTGTACTGCGTGGCGGTCAGCTCGATCTCGTCGCCGCCGCGGGTCACCTCGTGAGTGCGGGTGTTCATCACCAGGTCGCCGACCACGAGCACCTCGGAGCCGCCCGAGACCACGCCGGAGCGCTGCACGAGCCGGTGCGCGCGGATGAGCACCTCCTCCATGGAGAAGGGCTTGGTCACGTAGTCGTCGCCGCCGGCGGCCAGGCCCGCCACGCGGTCCTCCGTCGCGTCCTTGGCGGTGAGGAACATGGCGGGCATCTCCGACCAGTGGGCGCGCAGGCGCTCCAGGACGTCCAGGCCGTCCATGTCCGGCAGCATGACGTCCAGGATCGCCAGGTCCGGCCGGCCGGCGGTGCCCAGCTCGACGGCGGTCGCGCCGTCGTGGGCCACGATCACCTCCCAGCCGCAGAGGGTGAAGCCCATGGAGAGCAGGTCGGCGATCATCGGCTCGTCGTCCACGACGAGCACCCGCACCGGCGCGCCGTCCGGGTGCGAGAGCTCGGGCAGGACCTTCTTCAGCTCCGCCATGGATGACGGGCCGGTGGTGCTCTGGATGGGGCTCACAAGGTTCCTCTACGTTCAAGAGACGGTTCACGGTGCCCACGCGGACGTCGCGGGCTGCGGGGGACGAGCGCCTCGCGACGGAGGGGCGACGCCGTTCCGGGGGATGGCGGACGGGCGGCGACCGGAGGCCGGGGGGTGCGCGGATCCCCCCTCGACGGAGCCCCATGCTACGCGGATCAGCCGGGTCGGCCCAGAGTCTTCTCGGATTGCGGACATCAGCGTGACTCGTCACAGCCCTGACGCATCCGGCGGCGCCACCGGGGCCGCCCTGTGCTGACGCCGCGCCGCGTGGCCGGCGTCAGTCGACCGGCTTCATGGCCCAGTGCGTGGCCAGGGTGCCGAACATGTGGGTCTCGTGCCCGATGTTCACGAAGCCGGCGTCCGCGAAGAGGTCCGCGACCTCGTCCGGCGTGTGGAACGCCTTCGTCGAGGAGGACAGGTACGCGTAGGCCTCGGGCCGGTCGGCGATCAGCTTCGCGAGCTGCGGCATCACCCGGTGGATGTAGAAGGAGGAGAACGGCTTGAGCACGTTGTCCGGCGCCGGCGACGTCTCGAGGGCCGCGACCCAGCCGCCGGGGCGCAGCACGCGGAACTGCTCGGCGAGAGTCGCCGGGATGTCCGCGACGTTGCGCAGCAGGTAGCCGTGGGTCACGGCGTCGAACGAGCCGGACTCGAACGGCAGGTCTGTCGCGTCCGCGACGACCCACTCGATGCGGTCCCCGCCCGCGCGGGCACGGCCGACCTCCATCATCTCGGCGGCGATGTCCGCGCCCACCACCTGTGCGTCGGGGTGCCGCTTGAGCACCTCGAACGCGAGGTCGCCGGTGCCGGTGGCCAGGTCGAGCACGCGGGCCTGCGCGGGGATGTTGGCCCGCGCCACCGTGTGGCGCACCAGGCGCGGCTCCTGACCCCATGTCATGACGGCGTTCATCAGATCGTAGCGGCCGGCGATGGCGTCGAACATCGCGGAGACCCGGTCGTGGTGGTCGGCGGCGCCGCGCTGCGCGTCGCCGCGCGGGGCGGGGAGGGGGTTCTGGCTCACCAGGCCACCGTATCCCGCCCACCTCCCCCGACGACGCCCCTCACCGGGATTGCACAGAGGCGTTAGGTTGCCCTAACCTTCCGGAGTTACCTCACGTCAGTGTTTGCTAATGCCGGCCCGGCAGGGCCGACGCATCCTCCGACCGCAGACCCGACCCCCTCCGCCCGGCGCCCGCGCGTCGCGACCGTGAAAGGCCACCACCATGGCACCGTCCCCCCTGTCCCGCCGCTCCCTCCTCGCCGGCGGGGGAGTCGGCCTCACCCTCCTGCTCGCCGCGTGCTCCACCGGCCCGGCCGGAGGCTCGGCCTCGTCCTCGTCGGCCGGTGCGTCGTCGTCGGACGCCGCGGGCGGGGACGCCGCGTTCCCCCGCAGCATCGAGCACGTCTACGGCACCACCGAGATCCCGCAGCGCCCGACCCGCGTGGCCACCGTGTCCTGGGTGAACCAGGACGTGACCCTCGCCCTCGGGGTGGTGCCGGTGGGCATGGCCGCCGTGGAGTTCGGGGGGAACGCGGAGAAGTCCACCGACTGGTTCGACGCGAAGCTCGCCGAGACCGAGGGCGCCCAGAAGCCCGTGCAGTGGTCCGAGGCCTCCGGCATCGACGCCGAGGCGATCGCCGCCGTGAAGCCGGACGTCATCCTCGCCGTCTACTCCGGCATCACGCAGGAGGACTACGACCGCCTCTCGAAGATCGCCCCCACCGTGGCCTACCCGAAGGACGTCCCCGCCTACGGCACCTCGTGGCAGCAGTCCACGGAGGTCATCGGCCGCGTGCTCGGCAAGGAGCAGGAGGCGGAGGAGCTCATCGCGGACCTCGAGCAGCAGATCAAGGACGCCGGCGAGAAGCACGCGGACCTCCAGGGCGCGTCCTTCGTCTACGGCACCATCGACCCCGCCGCCGCGGACCAGATCAGCATCTACACGGACGTGGACAACCGCCCGAAGTTCCTCGAGCTGCTCGGCATGGAGCAGGCGCCGATGGTGACGGAGAACTCCCCGGAGGACCAGGCGTTCTTCTTCACGTGGTCGCCTGAGCGCGCGGACGAGCTGGAGTCGGACGTGTTCGTCTCCTGGGCCGCCCAGGACTCGGTCCGCGAGGCCATCGAGTCCGACCCCCTGCTGGGCTCGATCCCGGCCGTGAAGGCCGGCGCCCTCGTCCTGCAGACGGACGAGCAGGAGGTCCTCTCCGTCTCCGCGATCTCCCCGCTGTCCATCCCGTTCGCGCTCGAGAAGGTCGTCCCGCCGATCGCCGAGGCCGCGAAGACCGCGCAGGGCTGATCCCTCCCCATGCCGTCCACGGCCCTGGCCTCCCCGGCCCGCGTCCGCGCGGGCGTGCTGATGGGCGCCCTGCCCGCGGCGCTGCTGCTGGCGGCGCTCGTGGCCGGCGTCGCCCTCGGCGCGCGCACCGTGCCGGCGACGACGGCGCTCGACACCCTGGGCGCGGTCCTCACCGGACACCCCGTGCCGGAGGGCATCGAGGCGGCGGCCGTGGCCTCCCGCGTGCCCCGCGTGGTGACGGGGGCGCTGGTGGGGGCGGCGCTGGCCGTGGCCGGCGCGGCCCTGCAGGGGGCCACCCGCAACCCGCTCGGTGACCCGGGGCTGCTCGGGCTCTCCGCCGGCGCGGGGCTGGCCGTGGCGGCGGGCATGGCGCTCGGCGTCGCCGGCTCCACGTTCGGGGTGCTGGCGCTGGCCGCCGTCGGGACGCTGGTCGCGGCGGCGCTCGGCTACGCGGTGGCGGCGGCCGCCACGCGGAGGGGCCGGACGACACCCGGCGCCCCCTCCCCCATGGCGCTCGTGCTGGCCGGCGCCGCGATCACCGCCGGCGCCACCGCCGGCACCACGGCGCTGCTCGTGCTCTCCCCCACGGTCCAGGACCGACTGCGGTTCTGGGCCGTGGGCACGGTGGCCCGCGCCGACCTCGGCGAGGCGCTCGCCCTGGCACCCGTCATCGCCGTCGGGCTGCTCGCCGCCGTCGCCGTGGCCCCCGGGCTCGACGCCCTCGCCCTCGGCGACGACCTCGCGCACGGCCTGGGCGGGCGCCCGGAGCGGGTGCGCGCGGTGCTGCTGGGCGCGGTCGTGCTGCTCACGGCCGCGGCGGTGGCGCTGGCCGGGCCGGTCGGGTTCGTGGGACTGCTCGTGCCCCACGCGCTGCGCCGTCTGCGGCCGCCGAGCACGCGGGCCCTGATGGTCGGCTGCGCCCTGTGGGGCGCCGTCCTCGTGATCCTCGCGGACCTCGCCGGGCGGCTCGTCGTGGCGCCCGGGGAGATCCACCTCGGGGTGACCACCGTCCTGCTCGGCGTGCCCGTGCTGCTGGCGCTGCTGCGCCGCCCGGGGGTGGCCGCATGAGCCTCCAGTGCACCGCCCCGGACGACGTCGTCGCCCGCCTGCGCCGCGCCGACCGGCGCCGCCTCGGAGGGGCCTGCGCGGGCCTCGCCGTGGCCGTGCTGGTCCTCGCCCTGCTGCGCGTGGTGTGGGGCACGTACCAGGTGACCGTCCCGGACCTCGTGCGGATCCTGGGCGGGGAGACGATCCCGGGAGCGAGCTTCATCGTGCTGGAGGAGAAGCTGCCCCGCGCCGTGGCCGCAGTGCTCACCGGCGCCGCCCTGGGCGCGGCCGGCGCGCTCTACCGGCGCACGCTGCGCAACCCCCTGGCCTCGCCGGACATCCTGGGCGTCACCCAGGGCGCCGCGGCGGCGGTCGTGCTGGGGATGCTGGCGACCGCCGGGCAGACCGGCGGCGCATCGGACCTGACGCGCGCCGCCACGGCACTGATCGGCGGCCTCGCGGCGGTGGCCGCCGTGTTCGCCACGGCCCGCTCGGTGGGCGGCGAACGGTTCGTGGTGGCCGGCATCGCGGTGGCGGCGGCGGGCCAGGCCGTGGTGGCCGGGGCCATGCTCTCGCTGGCCCAGCACGACCTGCAGTCGGCCACCGTCTGGATCGCCGGCTCGCTCAACGGCGTCACGTGGGGCCGCATCGCGCTGCTCGCGGGCGTGCTCGTGGTCGCCCTGCCGCTGGCGGGGGTGCTCCACGCGCGGCTGGCCCCCGCCGACGTCGGCCCGGACCTCGCGCACGCCCTCGGCGCCCGGCCGCGCCCCACCTCGGCCGCGGCGCTGGGGCTCGGCGCGGTGCTCGCTGCCGTGGCGACCGCCGTCGTCGGACCGCTGGCGTTCGTCGCGCTGCTGGCCACCCCGGTGGCGCGCGGGCTCACCCGCGGCCTGCCCTCCCTGCCCGCGGCGGCGCTCACGGGCGCCGCGCTCGTGCTCCTCGCGGACCTTGTGGCCGGCGAGGCCGTCCCCCTGCTCACCGGCGCCGCCCTGCCCACCGGTGTGCTCACCGGCGCCGCCGGCGCCCCGCTCATGCTCTGGCTGCTGCTGCGCCAGGGCCGGACCCCAGGAGGCGTGCGCCCCGCATGACCGCTCCCCCGCTCACCGTCCCGTCCCCCGCCGCACCGCGCGCCGGGGCCGCCGACGACGTCGCGATCCGCCTGCGCGGCCTGACGCTCGGCTACGGCCCGGCCTCGGCACCGCCGATCGTCGAGGACCTCGACCTGGACGTGCCCGCCGGGCGCGTCACCGCGATCATCGGCGCCAACGGCTGCGGCAAGTCCACGCTGCTGCGCGGCCTGACCCGCCAGCTCGCCCCGCGCGCCGGGAGCATCGAGGTGCTCGGCCGGGACGCCGCCCGCGTCTCCGCGCGCGATTACGCCCGCACCGTGGCGCTGCTGCCCCAGCATCCCGTGGCGCCCGAGGGCATGACGGTGGCGCAGCTCGTGGCGCGCGGCCGTCACCCGCACCGCGGGCTCCTCGGCGGCCGGGCCGCCGGCGACGACGCCGCGATCGCCTCGGCGCTCGAGCGCACCGACCTCGTGGAGCTCGCCGAGCGCGAGGCCGGCACGCTCTCCGGCGGGCAGCGGCAGCGGGCGTGGCTCGCCCTCGTGCTCGCCCAGCAGACCCCGGTGGTGCTCCTCGACGAGCCCACGAGCTACCTCGACCTCAGCCATCAGGTGGAGGTGCTCGACCTGGTGCGGGCGCTCCCGGACCCGCGCGGCGGGGGCCGGGCGACCGTCGTCGCGGTGCTGCACGAGCTGAACCTGGCGGCGCGCAGCGCGGACCACATCGTGGCGATGGCCGCGGGCCGGGTGGTGGCGCAGGGCACGCCGGGCGAGGTGATCGTGCCTGAGGTGCTGGCCGAGGTGTTCGGCCTGGACGCGGACGTGGTGGCCGATCCGCTGCTGGGCCACCCCGTGGTGCTGCCGCGCGGGAACGGGGACCGCCGATGAGCGCCGACGGCATGATCGTGGCGCACACGCGCGTGGTGTCCGTGGAGCAGCCGTGCCGCGGGTTCCGGCGGATCGTGCTGGCGGGGCCGGACCTGGAGGCCGCCAGCGGGGACCTGCTGGGACTGCTGCCGCCCGGCGTCGCCGACCTGCACGCCCTGTACCGGGGCGCGCGGCCGCGCCGGGACGCCTATGTGAAGCTGCTGATCCCCCCGCCGGGCGGGACGTCGGCGGACCCGGACCTGTCCGCCGGGTTCCGGGCCGGGTTCCTGGCCATCCCCGAGGAGGAGCGCGGCTGGATGCGCACGTACACGGTGCGCTCGGCCGGGCTCGTGCGGCTCGACGGGCGGCAGGTGCCCTCGCTGACCGTGGACGTGGTGCTGCACGGCGACCCGGACGACCCCGCCGACCCGCATCAGGGGCCGGGCCTGCGCTGGGCGCGCGCCGTCCAGGCGGGGGACGCGGTGAACGTGCTGGTGCCCTCGGCGGAGGCGCCGGCGTGGTCCGGCTGGCGGCAGACGGGGGCGCACCGTGTGCTGGCCGTGGGCGACGAGACCGCCGTCCCCGCCCTGGTGTCCGTGGCGGAGGAGCTCGCGGACCCGTTCGGCGGGTTCGACGGCGAGGCGGACCTCGTGCTCGAGCTGCCCCACGACGGGCAGGCCGCCGACCTCATCGCCGAGCGCCTGGCCGTCCCCGAGCCGTGGGACTGGCGGGCCGTGACGGAGCTGACGGACCGGGGCCGCGTGCGCCTGCACGTGGGCCGCCGGGCGCCGGGGGCGCCGTCGGGGTCCTGGGCGCACGCCCGCCTCGCCGCCCTGCTGGGCGTGGACCCCGACGACGCCGGCGGGCCGGTCGCGCCGCCCGCGGCCTCCGTCGAGCGCGAGTGGACCGTCGCCGCCCTCGAGGCCGACGAACGGCCCGAGGCCTACGTGTTCCTCGCCGGGGAGTCCGCGATGGTGCGCGCCCTGCGCCGACTCAGCGTGGGCCCCGGCGGCGTGCCGAAGAAGCACGTCTCCTTCATGGGCTACTGGCGGCAGGGCCAGGCGGAGAGCTGAGGAGTGGGGTGGCCGTCGCGCGCCGCTCCACCCTCGCACCGGCGTCGGGCTCTCCCTACTGTGGAAGTCCAGCACCCGATCGAACCGAAGGAGAGATCCCCATGACCCGCACCGTGATCATCGGCGGCCACGGCAAGGTGGCCCTGCTCGCCGCACCCCTGCTGGCGGAGGCCGGCCACGACGTCGTCTCGATCATCCGCAACCCCGACCACGCCGAGGACGTCCGCGCCGCCGGCGCCGAACCGCTGGTCCTGGACATCGAGAAGGCGGACCAGGAGGAGCTGGTCCACGCGCTGCGCGACGCGGACAACGTCGTGTTCTCCGCGGGCGCCGGCGGCGGGGACGCCCAGCGCACCCGGGCCGTGGACCACGACGCCGCCGTCGCCAGCATGCGCGCCGCCGAGGCCGCGGGTGTGCGGCGCTACGTGATGGTGTCCTACCTCGGCGCGTCCCTGCACCACGACGTGCCCGAGGACGACCCCTTCTACACGTACGCGCAGGCCAAGGCCGAGGCGGACGAGGCACTGCGGGACTCCGGGCTGGCCTGGACCATCCTCGGCCCCGGCGCCCTGACCGAGGAGGAGGCGTCCGGCCGCATCACCGTGGACCCGGACCTCTCCGACTCCGACGCCTCGCAGCGTGAGGCCAGCCGCGGCAACGTCGCCCGGGCGATCGTGGCCGTGCTCGATGAGCCGGGCACGGTGGGCCGGAAGATCGACTTCGTGGACGGCGACGTGCCCGTGGCCGAGGCCGTCCGCGGCGACTGACGCGCCGCCAGCGCCGGGCGCCGGCCGCTCAGGCCGGGCCGAGGCGGCGGTCCACGGTGCCGAGCACGCCCATGAGCCCGGTGAAGCCGGCCAGGATCCCGGCGAGCACGACGCCCACGCTGCGACGGCCGAGCCGCGGCACGTCGAGGAACGGGTACGGGTACCAGTCGATGCGGGGCCCGCGCGCCATGGTCGCCGCCGCCCACATCAGCGGGATGACCGAGGCCAGCCCGGCGCGCCGCGGCGTGATCTGCCCGCGGGGGTCGCACAGCGCCCACACCGCCGGGGCGAGCACGGGGTTGACGATGTGCTGCAGCGCGTCGTTGAACCGGTAGAGGAAGGTGTCCTGCTCGCGGCCGCGCAGCACCGCGTTGTAGACGATCCCCGTGACCATCACCGAGCCGAGTCCGGCGGTGCGCACGGCCCAGAACGCGTCCGACGTGGGCGCCTCACGACGCGCGGCCAGCGTCAGCGACGTGCCCGCGACCAGCGCGTTGGACAGCCACGTGAAGTACGCCGGCTGGTTGAGGGCGTGGGACCAGCCCGCGGGGAACCCGCCCTGATAGCCGACGCCCGGGATCACCATGGAGTCCTTGGACATCCCGATGGGGAACGAGGTCAGGCACCCGATCAGCGGCAGTGCCCCCGAGACCTGCCACGCCAGGCGGGTCCGACGGTCCACCGGCGGCACGGGACGCGGCTGCAGCCGGGACACGACGGCGTGCGCGATCCGCTCACGGACCCCCTGCGGGGCGGGGCGGGTGCGGCGGACGGAGGGCAGGCTGACGCGGAGGGTGGAAAGGGGCATGGGGGGTCGTCCTCGAACGGCGGGGTCAAGGGATGAGACCGCCCATTCTCACATGAACAGCAGTTGAACGAAAGGGGGCGAGACGGAGAACACCGCCGCGCCCCCCCTCCTGCCCGCCCCGCCGCCTCAGTGGGCGCCGGCCTCCTCCAGCGGCAGGATGCGCTCCGGATCCTCGACCTCCACGCGCACGCCGTCGGCCTGCAGCCGGCGCACGCCCTCGGCGATCAGCCGTCGGCCGACGTCGTCGATCCGGTCCACCCGCTCGAGGTTGAGCACCACGGTGCGGATGGGCCCGTCGTTCTCATCTCGGGCGGCCACGGCGGCGGCCTCGTGCACCGCCCCGCCACCGGTCGCGGCCGCGAGCGCCGCGCTGTCCGCCGCGGCCTCCTGCCACCGCGGGTAGACGGCGGCGTCCCAGCCGGTGCCGGGCTTCTCCGCACCGGTGCGCAGGTCCGTGAGCGCGTCCAGCACCGCCTCGGCGCCGCCGAACCGGATCACGCCCTGCAGGTGCAGGAACACGCGGTCACCCTCGCGTTCCACGAAGCGCACGGCGGTTCCGCCCAGGCTGTCGCCGTCCATGAGGTGCAGCCGGAAGTCCTCGGAGAGGCGGCGGCACGCCAGCACGCCGCGCGCCGAGTTGCCCACCTCGTCCAGGCGCGGCGAGAACACGCCGATCCCCACGCGGCCCGGCAGCGCGCCGAGCACACCGCCGGCCACCCCGGACTTGGCCGGGATCCCGACGTCGGCGAGCCACTGCCCGGCGGCGTCGTACATGCCGGAGGAGGTCATCACGGACACCACGCGCCGCGCCACGATGGACGGCAGCACGCGCTCACCCGTCATCGGATGGATGCCCCCGGTGGCCAGACACGCGCCCATCACGGCGAGGTCCTTGGCGGTGACGAGCACGGCGCACTGCGCCACGTACCCGGCCACGATCTCCTCGGCCGAGTCCTGCAGCACCCCGTAGCTGCGGAGCATGTGCCCCAGGGAGAGGTTGCGGTCCGAGACCGCCATCTCGGACTCGTACGTCTCCCGGTCCACCGCGAGCCGACGCCCGGCGAGCAGGGACATGATCTCCACGGCCCGGTCCAGCCGCTCCTTCCGGCTCGCCTCCGGCCCCACCAGCAGCTGGTGCACCGCGAGCGCGCCCGCGTTGATCATGGCGTTGTCCGGGCGGTGCGACTCCGCCTCGAGGGAGAGCTCGTTGAAGGCCTCGCCCGAGGGGTTCAGCCCCACCTGTCGGTCCACGGCGGCGAAGCCCCGGTCCACGAGCGCGGCCGCGTACGTGAACGGCTTGGACGCGGACTGGATGGTGAACTCCACGTCCGCGTCGCCCGCGCAGTGCAGCCGCCCGGTGGGGGTGGCCAGCGCGATGCCGAAGCGGTCCGGGTCCGCCTCCGCGAGCACGGGGATGTACTGGGCCGTCTCTCCCGGGTTCACGGCGCCGAGCTCGGTGATCAGGCTCGCCAGGTAGTCGGGGATCGGGTGTCTCATCTCAGGCCTCCCAGCGCAGGCAGGTCAGGGGCTCGCCCCCGGGCACGGGCACGTGGCCGGTCGCACGGAAGCCGAGCCGCTCATAGAACGGGACGGTGGCGGGCACGGACGCCTCGAGGTGCACGGGCAGACCCGACGCGCGGCGCTGGCCGTGGCGCACCAGCGCACTCGCCGCCCCGCGCCCGCGGGCGGACGGGACGGTGCCGACCTCCTCAAGGTACCAGTGCCGGCCTGCCGGGCGGGCCCGCTCGCAGGCGGCCTGGATCCGCTTCAGGGCGAGGGTGTGGCGGCCGTGGACGGCGACGGCGGTGGGCAGCCCCGCCAGCAGGCCCGGCACGTCGACCCCGCGGGGGGCGGCGGGGGAGGTCCACACGGCGGCGCCGAGCAGCGTGCCGTCGGCCGCGTCCACGGCGACGTCCACGGCGCCCAGCGGGGCGCCGTCGGCCCCCGCGCGCAGCCCCTGGCGCACGGCGGCGGTGAACTTGCGCTCGAGGCGGGGCCCGCGCCGGTCCTCGGGCACGAGCCCGAGCGTGTACGGGTCCGTGGCGAAGGCCTCGGCGAGGACGGCGCCCACGCGGCGGGCGGTGTCCTCACGGGCTCCATCCGGGCGCAGGGTGAGCACGTGGACGCGGGGGCGCGGCGCAGCGGGGTCCGGGGAGGTCATGGCCCCCAGTCTAGGGACGGGGCCGGGCGCGTCATCGGACCGGCCGACGAGCGTTCCGTCCCGTGTGATCGGCGACACTGGTGGACATGGACTCCTCCGCACCCCTCGACCCGACCCCCGC